>NZ_KB899581.1:0-49004 GCF_000378365.1 Megamonas rupellensis DSM 19944
TAAGAACTATACAACTTTTCCCATGTAGAAATTGTACCAGTATTAGGAATGGAAAATTTGGCTGCTGTTTGATTTAATGATAAATGATGTAGCCATTTATATTCAATAACTTTTTGCTTAAAGATAGGAGTATATTTACGATTTTTATGAAGAAGTTGTGAGATGCCACCATTTTCATAATGAAATATCCATCTGCAAAGAGAAGCTGTGTTTGGCATGTTTAGAATTTTAGCTACATGAGAAATAGAAGCTCCTTTTAAAACCATTTTAATTGCTTTAACTTTAAATTCATTTGAGTATTTAGTCATAAAAAAACTGCACCTCCAAAAGTTGTTTTTTGTCCAACTTTTGGGGTGCAGTTCAGTTTGGATTAATTCCAGCTTTAATGCTTTTTTATTTTATCTATTTATTTGACAAATATCTTTGACGATTTCTCCTGCAATCATTAAACCTGCGATTGGTGGCACGAAAGAAATACTTCCTAAAGGTTGTTTACGAGTAGAAGCAGGACTATTATCCTTAGAGGTATTCTCTTTAAAATTTACAGTATAATTAGTAAAAGGTTCCTCTGTAGAATAAAGGACTTTTAATTTTTTTATACCTTGTTGTTTTAATGTTTTGCGCATAATGCGAGCAAGAGGACAAGTATGTGTTTTATAGATATCTGTAATTACGAATTTTTGTGGGTCTAATTTATTGGCAGTGCCCATAGAACTCATAATTGGCAGATTGTGTTTATTGGCATTTACAATTAAATTAATCTTAGCTTTTACATCATCTACAGCATCGACAATGTAAGTATAATCGTCATCCCAATTAAAAAAATTGCTTTCAGGTGTATATAATTTTTCTATAGTTGTAACTTTTGCCTGTGGATTGATAGCTAGTATGCGCTCTTTCATCATTAATGTTTTTTTCTGACCAATAGTTGTTTCAAGAGCATGTATTTGACGATTAATATTAGTTAGTGATATATCATCGCTATCAATTAAAATGAATTTACCAATACCACAGCGAGCTAATCCTTCTGCCACATAAGAGCCTACGCCACCGATACCAAAGATGGCAATTTTACTTTGGGCTAATTTAGACATATTTTCTTCGCCTAATAATAATTCTGTACGGCTAAAACGGTTTAACATAGATTTCTCCTCATTAATAGATAAAATGCACTAAACAGATTAATTTCAATTTGATTAGTCTATTTAGTGCATTTAGTTTTGATAAAGTAAATTTTATTTTATATCGTTTTTAAAGTTGAAAAATGGAAATGCTGAAAAGCTACTTTTTTTATTGTCTTTCTCTTTATTCATGAAATCTGGTAATTTTAAGCTATCATCTGTTTTTGGTTTAGCAGTATTATCAGTTGTAGCTTTAGTTGCAGTATCTTTATTTTCTGTAGAAGCTTTTTCTTCATTTGGAGAAGCATTATCAGAAAAATCAGTAGCAATGATAGTAGCACGAACTTTGTCGCCTAAATTATCATTGATTACTGTTCCTAAAATAATATTTACATCTGGATGAGTATGTTCATTGATGAATTTACTAGCTTCATTTACTTCATACAAGGATAAAGAAGAATTACCACTGATATTTAAAATAATACCACGAGCACCAGATAAACTTCTTTCTACTAAAGGACTACTAATAGCTTCTTTTACAGCATCTACAGCACTTTCACTGCTTTCACCAATACCTAAGAGTGCATCAGGATGATCACTTTGCTGGAAGATGGATTTTACATCGGCAAAGTCAACATTGATAACGCCTACTGTCAAAATTAATTCAGTTACACAGCGTATACCTTGACGGAGTACCATATCAGCCATGCGGAAAGCATTTAAAAGTGTTAATTTAGTGCTTGTTTTGATTTTTAATAAATTATCATTGTGAACAGTGATTAATGCGTCCATATAAGGCATTAATTCTTTGATAGAAGCTTCAGCTAATTTTTGTTTACGTGCTCCTTCAAAAGTAAAAGGTACAGTTACTACGCCGACTGATAAGATATTCATATCGTGGGCAATTTTAGCGATTACAGGTAATGCACCAGTACCAGTACCAGCACCAAGTCCTGCTGTTAAAAAGACCATATCAGCACCTTTTAATGCTTGTTTAATCACTTCAGCATCATTTTCGGCTGCTTCATGACCTAAGTTAGCATTACCACCACAGCCAAGACCTTTAGTTAAAGTTGTACCTATTTGGATTTTTGTAATATTGTCGCTTGTTAAAGATTTTAATTGTTTGTGGTCGGTATTAACTGCAATTAAGTCTAAATCTAAATCAGTGTTTTCGGCAATACGTTTTACTACGTTATTACCACCACCACCAACACCAATTATTTTTATATTAACAATTGCATTTTTTATTCCATTGGTTATTTCACTCAATAAGGGCACCTTCTTAATAGAATTTATATTATTAATAGCTTACCATAATATTTAGGCTTTGAATAGTTTAGAAGTTTTAAATATAATTACCCCTAAAATACCAGATAATACGGAAGCACATAAAATACTGATTTTGGCACTAGCAAGGTAAGAGGCATTGTCAAATGCCAAAGATGCGATAAATAAGGACATAGTGAAACCTATACCGCCTAAAGAACCAGCACCAATTAATTGAGTAGTTTTAGCGCCTTCTGGCATTTTAGCAAAGCCTAATTTAAATAAAATGAAAGCTGCACCGCAAATACCTAGAGGCTTACCAATACAAAGACCTAAGATGATACCGATACCAATAGGAGAAAGAATATCAGAAATACCGCCTTCAACAGTAACACCAGCATTTGCTAGAGCAAAAATAGGCATGATAGCATAAGCTGACCATGGTTCAAGTTTATGTTCTAGTTTGTGGAGTAAAGAATTTTCACGGTTTTTATTATCAGCAGGAATTAACATACCTAAACATACGCCAGCGATTGTAGGGTGAATACCTGCATTTAAGAAGGCAACCCAAGCGATTAAACCTACTAATAAATAAGGAAGGAAATTTCTGCAATTTAAGCGATTGAGAATAAAAGCACCTAAAAGTGCAACTAAACCAATACCTAAAGCAGCAAAAGATATATTAGAATTATAGAAAATAGCAATAACAATAATAGCACCTAAGTCGTCAACAATAGCTAAAGCTGTGAGGAAAATGGCAATACTGCGAGGTGCACCACTAGCAGCGATTGCTAAGATACCTAAGGAAAAGGCGATATCTGTAGCCATAGGAATTCCCCAACCAGAAACAGTATCTTGTCCCATATTTACAAGATAATATAAAATCGCTGGAACAATCATACCACCAATAGCCGCACTTATAGGTAAGATAGTAGCAGATAGAGATTTTAATTCGCCAAAGAGAAATTCACGTTTGATTTCAAGACCGATAACAAAGAAGAAAATTGCCATGAGTCCATCATTAATCCAATAAAGTATAGTTAAATCTAAATGCCATTTGGATGGACCTAATGGGATTTGTGTATTTAAAACTTCATTGTAGAAAGTGGATAAACTCGTATTAGCTAGCACTAATGCTAATATAGCAAAAAGTAAAAGTATTATACCACTAGAAGCTTCATGACGAAAGAAAGTCATAAAAGGGGAAGTAAGTAATTCAACATTGCTTTTTACTACATTATTAATTTTTTTTCTCAATAAAATAACCTCTTTTCTTTTTAATATTAATATTATTAATTTATTTACTAAAAATTTGCCTATATAGATTATACATTTTTTTATATAAGTAAGGCAAATATATTTTGAGATAATAATAATTAATCTTTGTATTTTATGTATCTTTGTTGTAAAATAACTATACTGGGATTTTAATGAGCAAGTAAGTTTTGGAGTTGATAAATTTTATGGATAACCTTTTAAGAATAGTATTACCGATGTTAGAAGGGTCACAGGTAACACTACAGATTTTCTTTATTACTTTGGTATTATCGGTGCCGTTAGGTATGCTATTTTCTTTAGCTAGATTATCATCAATAAAACCAATAAGATATTTGACAGAGGTATATATTTGGTTAATGCGTGGTACACCACTTATGTTACAATTATTGTTTGTTTACTTTGCATTGCCAATGGTTGGAATTCGTTTGCCTGATATAGCAGCTGCATTATTAGCATTTTCTTTGAATTATGCAGCGTATTTTGCTGAAATTTTTAGAGCGGGAATTCAATCTGTCGATAAGGGTCAATATGAAGCTGCTAAAGCTTTAGGTATGAATTATCCACAAATGATGAGACATGTTATTTTGCCACAGGTAATACGCATAGTATTGCCACCTGTAAGTAATGAAACTATAAATTTAGTGAAAGATACTTCACTTATTTATATCTTGGCTATGAATGATTTACTAAGAGTAGCTCGTTCTATAGTACAAAGAGAATTTGATATGACACCGTTTTTAGTAGCAGCTATTTTTTATTTATTTATGACATTTATATTAACATGGGGCTTCAAAAAATTAGAAGCGAAATATAATATTAGTACGAGGTAAAATACGTAATGAGAAAAAGTTTATATATTTTTTCCTTAGTATGTCTTTTTACTTTGCTTTGTATGCAAAGTATGGTTTTTGCAGCTAGCGAAACGGCTACAATAAAGAATTTAAGAATTAGTAATAATAGCGATAAAGTTCGTATTGTAGTTGACGCTGATAAAGAAGTAGATTATCAATCATTTGCATTATCTTCACCTGATAGAGTAGTTATAGATTTAAATGATGCTGCTTTGGCTAAGAATATAGAAAAAGAAGTAGATATCAATAGTAAATATGCTAGCAAAGTAAGAGTTGCACAATTTAAAGATAATGTAGTAAGAGTTGTTGTAGAAACTGATGTAAAAAAATCTGGTTATGATATTTTTGGTATTGTAGGCGGAGAAACACCTTATAGGGTAGCAATGGATTTTGGTAACATTAGTTATGCTGCAATAGGCTCTACTACAGGAAGCTCTACAAGTAGCAGTAGTAATGATACTAGCTATAGAGTTAATGAAGATTTTGATATTGATAAAAATGCAAAATCCGTGTTAAAAGGTAAGAGAATTACTATTGACCCAGGTCATGGTGGCAGTGATTCTGGAGCAATTGGACCAACTGGAGTACGTGAAAAAGACCCAACTTTACGTATTGGCTTAAATCTAGCAGAAATGTTAAAACAATCCGGAGCAAAAGTATATATAACAAGAAAAACAGATACAGATGTTGCTCCACAGCCTGCAACTGATGTGGAAGAATTGCAAGCGCGTGTAGATGTAGGAAATAAAACAAATTCAGATATATTTGTAAGTATACATTTAGATTCCTTCACATCACCGTCAGCTCAAGGTACTACAGGTTATTATTATGTAAATGGTAGTAGCAATAGTGAACGACTTGCTAGATATATAAAAGAGGGCGTTATTGAGCAAATAGGAACATATGATAGAGGTACAAAAACAAGTAATTTCTATGTGGTTAAACATACCCAGATGCCAGCTACATTATTAGAAGTTGCCTTTGTTTCTAACCCAAAAGAAGAAGCCATTTTAAAATCAGATGATGGTGTAAAAAAATCAGCTAAAGGTATTTTTAATGGTATTGTAAGATATTTTAGCGAATTATAAGAAGCAAGCCTTTTCTTAGATATATTGAGAAAAGGCTTGTTTTATTTTAGAAAATATAAAATAAATTTCAAGAATAGAGTAGAAAAATCATATCCTATAACAAAAATGAAATAAAACATTCTTATTGTAAAAATATTATAAAATATTTTGAAATTAACTTGACAAATTTACAATAAAAGGTTATTGTATAAGTCATAGAGATAAATATATTATTTTGTTGTATACAAAAAGTGAATTTATTCACAAATATTATTTTTTATTTCGTTTTATTTGGGGTATATTTTAGGGGTATTGTGAAGAATTTCACAAATAATGATTAGAATTTTGGGGGAGATTTAATAATGCCTAGAAAAAATCAGGGAACAAGACCACATGTTGTTATTCTTGGAGCAGGTTTTGGTGGAATTAAAGCTGCAAAATTATTAGCAGACAAAGATGTAGATGTTACTATTGTTGATAAACATAACTATCATTTATTCCAACCGCTATTATATCAAGTATCTACATCTATTTTATCTGAAGATGAAATTTCTTATCCAATTCGTGCATTTTTCCAGAAAAATGAAAACATCGATTTCTTTATGGCAGAAGCTACAGGATTTGATCCTGCAAATAAAATTGTAAAAACTAGTCATGGGGATATCAGCTATGATTATTTAATTATTGCTACAGGTGCTACTACAAATTATTTTGGTATGAAATCTGTAGAAGAACATTCTTATCCAATGAAAACTTTACGCGAAAGCACATTACTTCGCAATCATCTTATTCGTACATTTGAACGTGCTTCTCGTGTAGAAAATGATAAAGATTTGAAAAAAGCACTTATGACAATCATGATTGTTGGTGGCGGCCCTACTGGCGTTGAAGAAGCAGGTGCTATTTCTGAACTTGTATACAAATGCATGAAAAAAGATTATCATAATCTTAATATGAATGATGTTGATATTAAATTAATCGAAGCTACTGATAAACTTTTACCAATGATGCCAGAAGCTCTTCGCAATAATACAGTAGATGTATTAAGAGGTAAAAAAGTAGATGTTCGTTTAAATACTCAAGTTAGAGACTATGATGGCGAATATATCACATTAAAATGTGGTGAAAAAGAAGAAAAAATTAGAACTCGTACTGTAATTTGGGCAGCAGGCGTTAAAGCTCAGCCAGTTGTAGCAACTCTTGGTGCTGAAGTTGACCGTGCAGGCCGTGTAATTGTAGAAAAAACAACACAGGTAAAAGGCTTTCCAGATATTTATGCTATTGGTGATAGCGCTCATTTTGAACAAGATGGTCGTCCACTTCCAACAATTGCACCAGCTGCATATGAAGCTGCAGAAACTACAGTAAAAAATATTATGCATGCTATTAAAGGTGAAGAACAAGAAACTTTTGTTTATAAAGATTTAGGTAGCATGGCAACAATCGGTGCAGGCGACGCTGTAATGTTCAAAGGCGTTATGAAATCTAAAGGTTTATTTGCATGGATTGCTTGGATGGCAGTACATGTATTGAGACTTGCTGGTCCATTAACAAACTGCACAGTTATCTTTAAATGGGTTATGAACTACTTCTTTGGTGTTCGTATGGCTCGTATTGTAAGAGACTAATATATATTAAAAAATACTTCTGATTGCTTTTAATCAGAAGTATTTTTTATTTTAACAAAGAGAAAGGAATTTATGCTAAATGCGCAAACAAAAAATTATTGGCATTGTAATAATTATAGTTATTGTTTTAGCAATATTAGGGATTAATAATAGAAATATTTTTAATGATAATGAGCAAGTCATACAAGATAAGCAACAAATTAAGCAAGAGAATTTAACTATTGATGAAAAAGTAGATCAGATAGTTGAGTCTATGTCTCAAACAGAAAAACTTGGACAAATGGTGATGATTGGTATTCAAGGGACAAAAGTTGATGACGATAGTTTATATATGTTAAATCAGTACCATATGGGTGGTGTGATTTTATTTGATAGAAATATGGAAAATCCTGAGCAGGTAAAACAATTAACATCAGATTTACAAGCTCAATCAAATGAAAAAGTTCCTTTGTTTATCGGTATAGATGAAGAAGGTGGAGATGTAGTGCGTATGGCAGAAAAATTGACGCCACCTCCATCACAAAAAGAAATTGGGGCAACAGGTGATATTGAGCAAGCTAAAACATGGGCTATAAAAACGGCTAAATCATTAAAAGATATGGGGATTAATGTTAATTTTGCGCCAGTTGCTGATGTAGGTTCTAATGATAAACGTTCATATAGTACGGATACAAATACAGTAATAGACTTTGTAAGAGCAGCGACTAAGGGCTATCAACAAGAAAATATTATATATAGTTTGAAACATTTTCCAGGCATAGGAAAAGGAAGAGTGGACTCTCATGTGGATAGTTCTAGCATTGATGTTGCCAAAGAAGTTTTAATGACAGAAGATATTATTCCATTTAAAACTATTATTGATGAAAATGATCCAAATGATTATTTTATCTTAGTATCACATTTAAAATATCCTGCTCTTGATGAAGAATATCCAGCTAGTTTATCTTCAAAAATCATGACTGATTTATTACGCAATGAACTTGGATATAAAGGTATAATTATTACTGACGATATGGAAATGGGTGCAGTAGCAAATCATAATGATTTTAGGTCAATTGGTGTAAAAGCTGTAAAAGCTGGTGCAGATATCGTGCTTGTTTGCCATGAATATGAACATCAACAAGAAGTATATCTTGGTCTATTAGACGCTGTTAATAGTGGTGAAATTAGTCAAGAGCGCATAGATGAATCTGTAAAAAGAATTATCAAAGTGAAATTATTACATTTATATCAATGATATAATTTAGCATAAAATATAAAATAAATAATAAAAAAGGATAGATAGAAGATTTTTCTATTTATCCTTTTTTTTATATAGAGTTATTTTTAGTTAGTAAATTTTACAATAAAAGTAATTTTACCTTTATTATAGCTGACTTTTATGGTGCCTTTTAATAATTTTACAAGTTCTTCTGCAATGGAAAGTCCAATACCATAACCTGCTTTTTCACTGCTATGAGAAGTATCTTCACGGTAAAATCTTTCAAAAAAACGCGAGTAATCAATATTTTTGCCATCGATATAATCATTGGTTACAGATAAAGTTACTGTTTTTTTGGATTGAGATAATTTTACTTCGACAAGACCGTTATCATCGCAGTATTTTACTGCATTATCGATAAGAATATTTACTAATTCATATAGATATTTATATTCAGATAAAATAGAGACATCAGGTTTAACTTGATATTTTAAAGATTTTTCTTGGTCTGTAGCCATTTGTTGAAAAGATTTAGCCACTTCAATAGTTATTTCAGAAAAATTAGTAGAAGTAAAACAAAGATTTTCTGTAGAGTATTCGCTCATTTTGGATAAGGTGATTAATTCATTAATCAATTTAGATAAGCGTTGTATCTGTTTTAAAATATTTTCTGTCCATTGATTTTTGCCGTTGATTAGCTCAATAGCTTCTGTGTTGGCTGAAATTATTGCTATAGGCGTTTTCAATTCATGACCAGCATTAGTGATAAATCTTTTTTGATTTTCCATATTGCGAATGAATGGTTTTATCGCTAGTTTACTCAAAATTGCTAAGATGATGATATAGAGAATAATACACACTAGACCTAATTCAATAGAATCTTGGATAAAGTCTTGGATTATAGCCATATCACGAGTACAGTCCATAATGACAATTAAGGTATCATTATTTGGCAATTTTGTAATTTGATAAGCATAGCTAGCACGGTCTTTTTTGAAAATACCATTACTTTTATCTTTTTGTACAGCCATTTGTGCATATTGAATGGCTTCTGTTTCTGTAAAAGCAGCGATATTTTTTATATTTATTTCTTTTATATAATTTTGGTCATCTACAAGAACACTAAAATAGCGGAGCTGGTAGGGAAAATCAGGTGTATCTCCTGTCCAATCCGTTTCACTAAACCATGTAGTATTTGGTGGTAATTTATGTTCAGAAATTCTTCCATTATTTTGGGAAATATAGATAAGAAATGAATCAATCTGAGCATTTATTCTGATATAAGCTACACTTGTGACAAGACTTAAGGCACCAATAACAATAATTGTTACTGTAGCGGTTGAGATTAAGATGAATTTTCGGCGAAGTTTTTTTATTACATTCATGATAGATACACTCTTTAATTATTTATTTTTGGGTAAGTAAAAAATCTTGTCCTTTTTGCCCGAAAATTTGAATATCGGCATTGATGGCTTCCAATTTTTCGCGTAAATAAGAGATATATATCCATACTATATTTTCATCAGCATCTATTTCATCAGCCCATATTGCAGAAAATATATGATTAGTGGATAATGATTTATCCATATTAGTCATGAAAAGCTTCATTAATTTAGTTTCTTTGTGATTTAAACTTATGGAGTTTTTGCAAGACAAATTTTGTTCTTCAATATTTAAATGAACAGAACCAGCAGATAGAGTCAGTGGTGAAAATTGTGTATTTCTGCGAGTTAAAGAGCGTATACGAGCTAATAATTCGCCAACAGAAAAAGGCTTCATTAGATAATCATCAGCGCCAGCATCAAGTCCTGTAATGCGGTCATCTATTTCTGATTTAGCTGTCAGCATAATCACGGGTGAAAGATTTCCTTTTTGGCGGATTATTTTTAATGCTTCAATTCCACTCATTTTAGGCATCATAATATCGAAGATTAGGCAATCATATACATTTTCTAAGGCTTTTTCCATAGCGGCTTGACCATCATAAACGCTATCTACATCATAGCCTGAATGTTGTAAAATTGCAGTCAAAGCACTAGACATATCTTTTTCGTCTTCAGCTAATAGTATTTTCATAAAGATACTCCTTATTTTTTATAATGTAGTTAATTTTCAGCGTTGATTAAATTTCTAATAGTTTGCATGGAAACATCACAAGCTGCTAATTCATCAGCGCAACGTTTTAATTCTTTTACGATTAATTCTGGATTTTTGATGTCATGTTTATATTTCATTTGATGTTCTAGACTAGCCCAGCTATCCATAGCAATGGTGCGAACTTGAATTTCAGCAAAAAATTTACCAGGGTTATTGCCTAGAATATCTTCATAGGGAGCAGTGATTTCAACTATTAAATGATAACTTCTATAACCATTTGGTTTTACATTTTTTATATAATCTTTTTCTTTGATTATTTTTAAATTAGGAAGAGATTTTAAATAATCAATGTTTTTGTAGATATCATCAATAAAGCGACAGATGATACGAATACCGATGGCATCTTGAATATCATGTAGAGCAGAATAAGTTGTCTGCGGTAGATTTTTGCGAGTGCATTTTTCAAGCATGCTATCTTTATCTTTTACACGATAAATCAAGTGTTCATAGGCCTTTTCGCCACTTTTTTGCACTTCCATATCATTATAAGTTTTTATCTGTGAAATTATATTATCTAAAATTATATTGAGAGTTGGTTCATATTTTCCATAAATATTAAAGTGGGTCATGACTATCACCTGCTTTGGATTTATCAATTTGATTATTTAGAGAAAATGCTCCCTAAATAGAAAGCAAAATATTTGCTTTGCTATAAGGGAGCATTTCTAAATAAATATTTTGTTCCGTTGTAAATTAACTATTGAAACTTATTTTAAAGCTTCAGCTAATTTAGCATTTGTTTCACGTGCGGAGCCAACACTTGCGTCGAACATAGCTTGTTCTTTTTCGTTGAGGTCAAGAACAGTAATTTCTTTGATACCGCCTTTACCAAGAACAGCAGGAACACCAGCGCAAACGTCATGTTCGCCATATTCGCCATCGAGGTAGCAAATGCTGGAGATTGTAAGACCGCTGTCTTTAGCGATTGCTTCTGCCATAGTAGCAGCAGTTGTACCAGGAGCGTACCAAGCGGAAGTACCGAGTAAGCTTGTTAAAGTACCGCCACCTACTTGAGTAGCATGTTCGATTTCAGCAAGTTTTTCTTCAGAAAGGAGTTCAGTAACAGGTCTGCCTTTATAAGATGCAAAACGAGTAAGAGGAACCATAAGGTCACCATGAGCACCGATTACCATAGCGTTGATATCACGAACTGGGCAACCAATAGCTTGAGCTAAATAGTATTCAAAACGGCTACCATCTAAGAGACCGCTCATACCGATTACACGGTTACGTGGAAGACCACTGTCTTTAAGTGCAAGGTAAGTAAGAGTATCTACAGGGTTGGAAACGATGATGAATACTGCTTCTGGAGAATGTTTTAAAGCCTGGTCCATAACACCTTTAACGATTTTGGAGTTAACACCGATAAGGTCTGTACGGCTCATACCAGGTTTACGAGGAATACCGGAAGTAATAACTACAACGTCGGAGTTTTCTGTTGCTTTGTAAGCTTCGTCAGCTTTAGCAGCATCATCCATAGGTGCAGTTACACCGATGATTTTAGTGTCGATGTGCATCATCTGTGCAGTCTGCATCATATCCATAGCTTTACCTTCGGATACGCCAGGTTTAACATCGAGAAGTACAACTTCTGTTGCAAAATTTTTGAGTGCGAGTACGTTAGCGCAAGTAGCACCTACGTTACCTGCTCCGATAACTGAAATTTTCATAATATGAACATCTCCCTATAATGTGAAAATCTATTCATCTTTAGTTTAACTAGATAAAGTTAAAATGTCAATAAAAATAGGATAAATATTTGCAATTCTATAATAAATTATTACTATTTATACTACTTATTATTTATAGTAATATATAGTTTATTTAGAAGTTATAATTTATTTGAACTTATAAATTAAAGGCTCTAAGTAAAAAATCTAGAGCCTTTACCTTAGAATTTATTAAACTGTATAGTAATTTACAAGTTTAGCATCAAAAATACCATCTAAATTTATGATTTGTTGCATAACTGTATCAGGAATCTCGTTATCAATAGTTAAAACCATCATACTAGTACCAGCAATTTTTGTTTTACCAACTTGCATACCAGAAATATTAATGTTAGCATATCCTAAAAGTGAACCGATAGTACCGATAACACCAGGACGGTTGATATGTGGACAAATGAGGATGCGAGCATGAGGGTCAACGTCAACACGATAAGAATTAATGCTGACAATACGACCTTCTTCACCAAATAATGTACCCTGGATAGTTTCTGTTTTACCAGAAGATGTGATAGAAATTGTGATTAAGTTAGCGAAGTTTTCTACAGCTTTATCTTTTATTTCTGTGATTTTGATATTGCGTTCTTTAGCAAGACTTGGAGCATTTACGTAGTTTACATTGCTTTCTAAGATAGGATTTAACATACCTTTGATAGCAGCAATAGTAATCATTTTTGTATCAACATCAGCAATTTCACCATTATATTTAATAGTTACTTCGCTGATAGGACCATCAGCTAAAGAGCAAGCTGTGCAACCAAGACGTTCTGCTAAATCTAGATAAGGTTTGATGAATTTCATAGTTTGAGGAGAAACTGGAGCCATATTAACAGCTGTAGATACAGGTTCACCATTTAATGCAGCTACAATTCCTTGTGCTACATCTACAGAAACACCTACTTGAGCTTCTACTGTGGAAGCACCTAAATGAGGTGTTAAAGTTACGCCAGGAAGACCAATTAATGGATGATTTGGATCGATAGGTTCACTTTCAAATACATCGATTGCAGCGCCAGCAACATGACCAGATTTAACAGCATCAGCTAAATCTTGTTCGTTGATGATACCACCACGAGCGCAGTTTATTAAGCGAACGCCATTTTTCATTTTAGCGATATTATCTTTGTTGAGCATGCCTTTTGTTTTTGGAGTGAGTGGCATATGTACTGTGATAAAATCGGATTGTTTAATTAATTCATCAAGAGAAACAACTTTAATGCCTAAAGAGTGAGCACGTTCTTCATTGACATATGGATCATAGCCAATAACATTCATATCGAAAGCCAATGCGCGAGTAGCTACACCACTACCAATACGACCAAGACCGATTACGCCAAGTGTTTTACCGCGAAGTTCTACACCTGTATATTTTTTACGGTTCCATTCGCCGTGTTGCATTGTTTCATTAGCGACAGCAATATTTCTTGCCATAGCCATCATCATGCCCATTGTGTGTTCTGTGGCAGCAATTGTGTTTCCACCAGGAGAATTTATTACCATAATACCATGTGCAGTAGCGGCATTAATGTCAATATTATCAGTACCAACACCTGCACGACCAACTATTTTTAATTTTTTAGCACGTTCGATAACTTCTTTTGTTACTTTAGAAGCACTACGTACGATTAGACCATCAAAATCAGGAATAATTTCTAAAAGTTCTTCAGCTGGTAATTTGTCTTTGATTACTGTTTCAAAGCCAGCTTTTTGCAAAATTTCGATGCCCTTAGGGGAAACACCATCTGCTACTAATATTTTCATATATTTCTCTCTCCTTGATAAAAGTAGAACTAAAAAATACAATTGTGTAATAATATTGTATATCTAAATATTCTATTGTGTTCAATTGAAATCGTCAAGTATAATTTTTTTAATATAAATTTAATACTATATAATTATATTTTGTTATACAATAAATATGTAAATATATATAATGATAATAAATATATATTAATTTTTTAAAGAAAGGATAATAGAACGTATGTCCCTAAAAAAAATGAAAGATATATGTATGGTCTTATCTATATGTATGAACATTGGTATGCCAGCTTGTTTGGCAGCTGATTTATCTATTGATGAAGCTGTAGATATGGCATTAGCTAAAAATAATGATGTAAAGATTGCTAATGAAGAAAAAATGGCAGCACAAGCAAATTATGAAGCTACAAAAGGAGCAAATGGTGTAAGTATTTCTTTAGGAAGTAGTCTATCAGCTAGAGATAGTGCAGATACAACTTTTGAGCGAGGTAATAGTAATAGTATTTCAGCAACATTGCCTCTTTACACAGGAAATAAAAATGAGCTAAATATTGATAGTAAAAAGTTGGAATTATTAAAGTCTGAATTGAATTTAGAACGCACAGAAGAAACTATTAAATATAATACAATAAAAGCTTATTTTGATATATTAGAAGCAAAGCAAAATGTAAATATTGAACAAGAGTCTGTAAATAATTATGAAAGTCATTTGACAGATGTAAGAAATCTCTATGCAGCAGGCAGTATACCAAAATCAGATGTACTTCGTTCAGAAGTTGCCTTATCAAATGCGCAACAATCCTTGATTATAGCACAAAATGATTATGAAATAAATTTGAGTACATTCCGTAATATCATAAAAATTGATCGAAATGAACCTATTAATTTAACTGATGATTTTGTATATCAAATAGTTAGAATGTCTTTACCTGAATGTTTAGATTATGCTATGGCTTATCGCAAAGATAGAATAGCAAGTCAGATAGATGTAGAAATTGCTAAAAATAATATTGATGTGGCTAAAGCTGGATATTTACCAACAGTGAATTTATCTGTAAGTACAAGTTGGGATAAACAGGCATTACCTAGTGGCAATGATCATGATTATCAAGCTGGTGTATCTGCTAATTGGAATATTTTCGATAATAATGTAACAAAATCAAATGTAAAATCAGCAGAAGCTAGTTATAATAAAGCAGAATATGAATTATCAGATACAGAAGATACTATTGATTTAGAAGTAAGACAAGCTTATTTAAATATGAGAGAAGCTGAAAGACGTTTTAATTCTACAGCAATGGCAGTAAAACAAGCGGAAGAAGATTATTTCATCGCTACTGAAAAATATAAAGTTGGTGCAGGTATAATCTTAGATGTAATTGATGCAGAATTAGCACTCTCACAAGCTAGATTAAACTATGCAAGTGCTCAATATGATTATGCTAGATATAAAGCTAATCTAGAATATGTTATTGGAACACCAAAGGGAGAAACAATAGATGGATAAAGTGAAGTTAAAAAAATGGGCAAAAATAATATTGGTATTGGTAGTTGTAATAATAGCTATTGTTACTGGTTATAAATATTATGCACAAAAACAAGAAGAAGCGAAAAAACCAGTAGTAAATACAGCTCAAGTTCAATATATGAGCATGAAATCAATTGTTTCAGCTACAGGAACAATAAAGCCAGTAGAGTCAGTAGAAGTAAGCTCTAAAATTACAGCTCGTGTAAAACAAGTATTAGTAAAAGAAAATGATACTGTAACTCAAGGTCAAACCGTAGCTTTATTAGATGGAAAAGATTATGAAACTCAAAAAGAACAAGCTGAATTTACTTTGAAAAATGCTAAGATAATTTATGACAGAACTAATTATTTATATAATATAGGAGCAAAATCTAAAGAGGATTTAGATAATGCTCAATACAATTACGATACAGCACAAAGTAAATTAGAAGAAGCAGAGTCAAATCTATCCGAAACAGTAATAGTATCACCTATGGATGGGGTAGTAATTGGTGAACCTGTTACAGATGGTACTATGGCGGTACAGGGAAATAGCAATCCTACTGTAATTATGCGTATTGCTGATTTATCAAGAAAGCAAATTTTTGCTAAAGTAGATGAAACAGATATCGGCAGTGTAAGAGTAGGGCAAAAAGCTACTTTTACCGTAGATGCTTATAATGGTAAGATTTTTACAGCTACTGTATCTAAAATTTCACAGACAGATATGGATAATAGCTGGAATATAAGCAATTCATCAAGCAGTAGTTCATCTTCATCAGCAGCAGTAATTTATTATAGTGTAACTTTAGATGTAGATGATCCAGAAGGTTTATTGATGCCTTCAATGACTGCTCGTGTAGAAATTGAAACTGCAAATAAAGATAGTGCTTTAGCTGTACCACTTTCAGCTTTAAAAACTGATAAAAATGGAACATATGTAATTGTTATCAAAGATGATGGCACAACAGAAAATCGCTATGTAGAAACAGGTATATATGGTGATGAATTTGTAGAAATTATAAATGGTTTATCTGAAAATGAAAAAGTAGATGTTACCATGGTTAAAAAAGCAACTACTACAACTTCTACTAGACCAGGACCACCAATTCACTAAGAAAGGAAAATAGTGATATGAATGAAGCAAGAGAAATTACTATTGAACTTTCAGGCATAAAAAAGCTTTATCAAGTGGGAACACAAGAAGTAGCAGCTTTAAATGGTATAGATTTAAAAATCTATAAAGGTGAATTTGCAGCACTTATGGGGCCATCAGGTTCAGGAAAATCTACTTTAATGAATATATTAGGTTGTTTAGATAGACCGACTTGTGGCTCTTATAAATTAGATGGTAGAGAAATTGCTCATTTAAGTGATGATGAGCTTGCTAAGACTCGCAATAAAAAAATAGGTTTCGTCTTCCAGAATTTTAATTTATTATCAAAGATAACTGCGTTAGATAATGTAGCATTGCCTTTAGTTTATGCTGGAGTAGGAATGAAGGAGAGATTAGAGAGAGCACATCATTATTTAAAAGCTGTTGGCTTAGATGATAGGGCAGACCATAAACCAAATGAATTATCAGGTGGGCAAAGACAGCGTGTAGCAATTGCTAGAGCTTTGGTCAATGACCCAAGTATTATCATGGCAGATGAACCTACTGGTAACTTAGATACAAAATCAACAAAGGAAATCATGGAGATTTTTATCAAATTACATGAAGAAGGAAAAACCATGATTTTAGTAACACATGAACCAGATATTGCGGCATGTGCTTCACGTCAATTATTAGTAGTTGATGGAAAAATAACAAAAGATGCAGGCAAGGGGGTAGTAATGGATGTTATTTAAAGAAACTGTGCAAATGGCTATATCGGCTTTATGGGCAAATAAAATGCGTTCATTACTGACTATGCTTGGAATTATAATTGGTGTAGGTGCCGTTATAGCAATGGTTTCTATTGGTATGGGGGTACGAAAACAGGTAGAAGATTCAATTGCTAGCTTGGGTAGCAATATGTTGATTATCAATGCTAGTGCGACAAAAAATGCGGCTGGTGTTCGCCAAGCGGCTGGTTCAAATGTGCGTTTGAAATTAGATGATGCAGAAGCTATAAAAAAGAAAATAAAAGATGTAGAATATGTATCACCACAAGTACAGAAGAAATATCAAATAGTAAATGGTAATCAAAACTGGAATACAGATGTTGTAGGTGTAATACCAGATTATATGTATATTCGTTCTTTAAGTATTGCAAATGGTACTTTTATTACAGAAAAAGATGTAGAAACAAGAGCTCGTGTAGCTGTTATTGGAACGACTGTAGCAAGTAATTTATTTGGTGAAGAAAATCCAGTGGGTAAAAATATTCGTATAAATAATGACCCATTTAAAGTAGTAGGAATTTTAGAAAGTAAAGGTCAATCTAGTGTGGGTCAAGACCAAGATGATATCGTAATAGTACCTTTGACTACTGCTATGACGCGTATAATGGCTATAGATTATGTACAGCAAATAAGTGTTCAGGTAACATCAGCAGATAAGATGGATTCTGTACAAGCTGAAATTGAAAATTTAATGCGACAACGCCATAAAATTACAGGAGATAAAGAAGATGATTTCACTGTAAGAAATTTGACTAGTATTATGGAAACTATGACTAGTACAAGTACAATGCTTACAATTTTATTAGGAAGTGTAGCAGGTATTTCTTTGCTCGTTGGTGGTATTGGTATTATGAATATAATGATGGTATCAGTAACTGAAAGAACGAGAGAAATTGGCATTCGTAAAGCATTAGGTGCAACGTATAATAATATTATGTTCCAATTTTTGATTGAAGCTGTATTTGTAGGGATTATAGGTGGTTTAATTGGTGTAGGTGTTGGCGTTGGTTTAGCTACAGCGATAGCTCAATTTGGCGGATTTACAACAGTTATCACTATAGAGCCAATTATTATATCTTTTATGTTCTCTGTAGGCATAAGTTTATTCTTTGGTATTTATCCAGCGAGAAAAGCTGCCAAATTAGACCCTATTGAAGCACTTCGTTATGAATAAGTTCATAGATAATTTAAATAAAGGCGAATAGCAATATATTCGTCTTTATTTTTGTAAAAAATTTTTTTATGAAAGGTATTTTTTAGTATTGTAGCGAATTATATAATATATGATATATATTATAGTGATAAATAAAGGGAGGCTATCTAAATGAAAAGATTATTAGTAGTTTTTGTAGTTTTATTAACATTTCAAGCGGTAGCTTTAGCTTCTCCTAAAAATATAGATTTGCGAGAATATCAGCAAGCTACTGGTACAATCAATGTATTAGCAGCACCTTTTGAAAATGACAATTTTTATCTAGCTACATTTAATTTTGATGAACAAAATAAAGGTGATAAAGTTAATTTTTATCAAGGAACTTGTATTGTAGATAAGGAAAATCAAAAAGTATTACAGCCTTTATTAGTAAAAAGAGTTATTGGTAGCGAAGATAAAGTGTCAGAAGTTGTGCTAAATAAGCGACAAGAAATGCCATATTTGCAGGATTTTAGAACAGTGCAAACAAATTCTAAAAAGCCAAAAGTTTATACAGGTGGAGATGCTACAAATATTGTATTATTAGGAAGATATAAGGTAGTTACTTCAATGGGAACTTTTGATGATTGCATAGGTATTAAAATTTATAATGAAGAAACTGGCGAAGGCATGATACAATATTTAGCTAAAGGTTATGGCGTTGTTTATTTAGAAGGTGTACATTCTGATGGTAGTAAAGTAGAAATCGCTTATTTAAGTGAAATTAGACCATTAGATGAAGCTCAAATCGAAGAATTCAAAACAAAATATTTCGTTTGATAAAAAGACAAGAAACTGGTGTAATTACTTAATTTACACCAGTTTTTTTATATAAAGATATAATCTCTATCTGGATATTATGAAAAAGATTTTACATATATTTTACATTCATTTTACT
This sequence comes from Megamonas rupellensis DSM 19944, assembly GCF_000378365.1. Taxonomy (NCBI): domain Bacteria; kingdom Bacillati; phylum Bacillota; class Negativicutes; order Selenomonadales; family Selenomonadaceae; genus Megamonas; species Megamonas funiformis. The sequence continues at coordinate 19,542 of NZ_KB899581.1, forward strand.
TTTTTCTACTAGAAAGCATTACTCACTTATTTATATAATTAAATAGCAATTGAGCGAATTTTATTTTGAAAATATGTGTTAGAAAATTATTTTGGAGGAATATTTAATGAGTGAGGGTTTGAAAATTGCTTTTGAATTATTAGGCGGTTTGGCATTATTTATCTACAGTATGAACATGATGAGCCAAGGTTTACAGAATATGGCTGGAGAAAAAATGCGTTATGTACTTAGCGTATTAACTAAAAATCCAGTTATAGGTGTATTAGCTGGTGCATTAGTTACATGTGTATTACAAAGTTCTAGTGCTACAACAGTAATGGCTATCGGTTTTGTTAGTGCTGGATTAATGAGATTACCACAAGCAATTTCCATTATTTTTGGTGCAAATATCGGAACAACAATGACTGCGCAATTAATTGCTTTTAAACTTAGCGATTATATTTGGCCAATCGTATTTATCGGTTTTATGGTTTATTTCTTTGCTAAAAGTGATAAATTAAAAAATATTGGTCAGACAGTATTTTTCTTTGGTTTATTATTTGCAGGTATCGAAATCATGGGCTCTACTATGAAGCCTCTTGTAAATGCACCAATCTTTACAGAACTTATCGCTAGTGTACATGATAATCCAATTTTAGGTTTATTGTTAGGTACAGTTATGACAGTAATTGTACAGAGTTCTAGTGCTACAATTGCAGTATTACAGAACTTTGCAGCTCAAGCTGGTGTAGATGGTAACAGTATCATCGGTCTTCAAGGTGCATTACCTATTTTATTAGGTGATAATATCGGTACAACAATTACTGCTTTATTAGCTTCTATTGGTCAATCTAAAAATGCAAAACGTACAGCTGTAGCTCATAGTGTATTCAATATCACAGGTAGTATCGTGTTCTTATGTGTATTACCATTATTTGCTCAGTTTGTAATGTATATTTCTCCTGTTGGACCAGAAACAGCAGTTATTTCTCGTCAAATTGCAAATGCACATACTTCATTTAATTTAATAAATACTTTATTATGGTTACCACTTATTCCAATAATGGTAAAAATAGTTTGCTTTATTGTTCCAGATAGAAAACCAGACTTATCTACAGAACAAGTTAAGTCTGAAGCTGTTTAATATAATAAATAATATAAAAAGCGAAGAATTTTTTCTTCGCTTTTTTCTTTGGAATTTTAGTTTATGATATTTTTAACTTTTTGATGGTAAAAGAAAAATCCTATTATAGCTAGTGGTATAGTAAAGAAAAATAGTGGATAGAATAAATATAACGAGAAATGTTCATAAAAGATACCAGCTATGATTGGCCCAAGTGCCATACCTAAGTCTATACCAATATAAAATGTACTATTAGCTAGACCGCGTTTATTTTTAGGTGCTAATAATAAAGCTGTAGATTGACAAACGGAATTGATAATACCTGTTCCACCTGCCATGAATATAGCAGCGATAAGCATATCAAAATTATTTTGCATTGTATGAAGAAAATAGATAGATAGTGAAGCACAAATTATACTAGAGGTAAAAAATATACCGAAAGGAAGTTTGTCAAAGAGACTTTTTAGACTTAGACGGAGTATAAGTAGAGCAATAGCATATGCTGGAAAAAATAAACTTATATGGATATTAAGTTGTTTAGCTTCGACATAAGTTACAAGAAAAGATTGAGTAGCACAATAAGGAATAGCAAACATCATCATGATGAAAGCAATGGGAACTACATTTTTATCAATAATTTCCAATTTAAAATTAGTGTTAGTAGTGATGATGGGTTCATCCTTATCTTTTACAAATTGAATAATTATGATAGAAATTATGGCTGTAAATAGAGCAAGTAAAAATGCTATTGTATAGTTAAAGTTTTGATAGATATATACACCAATAGCTGGAGCAATTGCCATACTTAAAGCGTTCATAGTGCCGTATATACCCATGCCTGAGCCGATTTTTTCTTGGGGCAATAAATCTGACATCCAGGTGGACATACAAGTAGAACATAAGGCAAAGCCAAGACCATTAATAATGCGGGCAATGGCAATGATAAATGAATTAGTAGCCAGTATATAACCTAGACATGAAATTATGATAAAAATTATGCCCCAAAAAGATAATTTATACTTACTAATTTTATCAGCATATATGCCGATGATAGGTCGACTGACTAAAGAACAAATATTCATAATGCCACCAATCAGCCCCATAGTAGTACCATTGGCACCAAGTGTTTCTGAAAACCCAGCAATAATTGGAGTTATGAGCATAGGACTAGTCATATAAAAAAAGCTAGCAATTAAAATTAAGATAATATCTCTATGTCTTGAATGGGAATTTATCATATAAATATCACCTCTATATTTATTTATAATATTAATTATATCATTATCAATATGTATTGTTTATAGTATTAAAATTTTTAGTAATAAAGAAAAAACCTCTAATAGATATTGACCTATTAGAGGTTTTTCTTTTAGAGTTTTTCAATAATGCTAGTATAAATATTATCTAATTCTTCTTGTGTTGGTTGATTAGCAATACGAATCATATCATGGAAGATATTGAGTCCTGCTTCTTCAAGTTCTTTTTGTACAAGAGCAATGCTTTGTCCACCCCAGCCATAAGAACCAAAAGCTAAAGCTTGACGGTCATTTTTCTTAGGTACTAGACCTTTGAGGTAGCATAAGAAGGCAGCTACATTTGGCATCATACCATTATTTAAAGTAGGAGAGCCAACAGCGATATATTTACTATCAAGAACTTCAGTCATAATATCAGAATAATGATTAGTTTTTAAATCGAAGAATTTTGCACAAATTCCTTTTGCTTGGAATGCTTCTGTGATTGTTTTAGCCATAATTTCTGTAGAATTCCACATGCTGTCAAATACTACAACAGCTTTATGTTCATCAGCTTCAAAATTGCTCCATTTTGCGTATAAATCTAAAATATCTTTAATATGTTTACGCCAGCTTATGCCATGACCTGTTAAAATCATGTCAATATCAAGTGTGGAAACTGTTTTAAGAGCAGTTTGAGCTTGACGACCATAGAGCATTAAAATATTAGCATAGTATTTTTTCGCTTCATGCATTAAAACAGCATAATCAACTTCATCATCAAAACGTTCATTAGTAGCGAGATGTTGACCAAAACCATCATTAGAGAAAAGGATTTTTTCTTCTGGGCAATAAGTAACCATGCTATCTGGCCAATGAAGCATAGGTACAGGAACGAATTTTAAAGTGCGTTTACCAATATTTATGCTATCACCAGCTTTTACGCCTTGGTAAGTATGTTCACCGCAGAATTTAGCAATATTTTTTAAACCATTTGGTTGGCTGACAAAAATAGTAGCATTAGGGCATTTTTGAGCGATTGCATCTAAAGAACCAGAATGGTCAGCTTCTAAATGATTGCAAACAATATAATCAATTTTTGCTGGGTCAATGATAGAAGAAATACGACTTAAGATTTCATCACTAAAAGTTTTTTTAGTAGCGTCAATTAAAGTGATTTTTTCATCAAGTATTAAATAGGCATTATAAGTGCTACCGCGTCCAGTTTCATAACCATGAAAATTGCGAACGGACCAATCAATGGCACCTACCCAATAAATATCATCACGTATTTTAGTAGCTTTCAAGATATCTTCCTCCTGTAAAAATAGTTTTATAGAAATTAAAAATTAGCTGTTTTATTTACAGTAATTATTATACAATTTCGAAACTATAATTACAACATATAGGTAGGGTTATTTAGCAATAAATTGAGAAATGTTATCATTGATTTCTTGAGCATAGATTTTTTTAGCGATAACATCACCATGTAATCCGTCCATAGCATATTCTGTTGGCAATATTGGTGGACTATTTAAAGCTTTTGCTGTATCAATATGTGGCTGTGTGCGAATGAAATCGTTGACTAAATTTAAATTATATTGCCATACTTCAGAGGTTTCTTCATTGAATACCTTTTTTATATTATAAGGATTTATAGGTGCTAAAGTGAGCAGTATAGGTGTGATATTATTTTCATAACATTTTTCTTGGATTGTTTTTAAATCATTGATTACATTTTCGGCAGGCATACCAGCACGAAGACTGTTAGTTCCTCCCATGATTAATAAATATTGTGGGTGGAAAGGCAGTACATCATCATCAAAACGTTGTACCATAGTTTCGCTTGTGTCTCCGCTACAAGATAAATTAATAGTAGGGAAATCTAAATAATAAGCATAACTATATGCCCAATCTGCTGGACCAAAAGATAAATGCCCACCTCCATGACTGATACTATCACCAAAAATTGCGATTTTCCAATTGTCTTGAGGTTCATTTTTGAAAATTTGAGCATCAGAATATACACCAACAGGATTTCCTTCATCATCTAAACCACGTACACGCCAATAAAAAGTGCCAATACGAGGTTTTTCATCATAAAGCTCACCACCTGTGATTATTTTGGCATAAATACGATATTTAGAAGGTGTTGTGCCATTAGGATTTTCTGGAATGTTATCTGTAACTTCTATTTCAAATTGAGTAGCATTTGCATTAGGAATAAACGAATAAACAGGATAGAGAAGTGTAGTGCCGTTTTTTTCATTATAAATAACATGTGGTATAGGTGCATTCATTTGAGGTGCTTGGTTAGTGGAATATAGTTCCTCTAGAGCTGAAAATTTAGTGATAGGATTGTGGTCTATATCCATAGAACGAATACGCCAATAAAGAGGAGTCTTTCCGTTCAGTGCATTTGGGGCAATTTGAGTTAAATCAAGTTGTTTAGCGTTTGTGTAAACAGAGGCTGTATAATATAAATGTTCAGAAGATAATTCTTCATCACTTAAATCATCAGGAATGGTATCAAATAATTCTAATTCATAATAAACAGCATTTAAATCTTCTCTCCATTCTAAAAGAGGCATATTATTGCTAGGGTCTTGTAGAGGAAAGTGAGATAAAGCTACTAAGGCTGGTGCTAATGGAGTTTTTTCTGAAGTTGATATTTGGGCTGTATTTTTTGTTTCTGCATCAATAGTATCATTATTTTGTAGGGATAAATGCCAACTTAAAGTTATTAAAATTAAAATGATAAATAAAAATTTTTTGTTCATAAATAAAAATCCTTCATATATAAATAATAAATAGTTAAAAAGATTATATACCTAGGATTTGACTCTAAGTCAAGAAAAAAATAAAATTTTAAATGTTTTTTAAGAAAGACTAGATTTTTTAGAGCTTTATGTGGTACAATATATATCGCGTTTAGCTATTGAATACATAGTATTTAATCTAGCCATCTTGCAAATTGTTTTATAACATGATAAACTATTTTGGTACAATTATAATGATGAAAGGGTGAATTTCTTGCCAAACATTAAATCTTCTATTCTCAGCGTAAAAACAGATGCTATGCGTCGTGCAAAAAATGTTTCTGCTAAATCTGCTATAAAAACTGCTTCTCGTAAAGTTCTTGATGCTGTTGCTGCTGGCAATGCTGAAGAAGCAAAAGCATTACTTGTAATCGCATGCAAAAAAATAGACCAGGCTGCTGCTAACAGATTATTCCATAAAAATTGCGCAGCTCGCCGTAAATCTCGTTTAGCTCGCCGAGTAAACAGCTTAAGCAAATAATTGCTAATCAAAGTAAGGACTGATTTCCAAAAGAAAGCAGTCCTTTTTCGTTTTTATAGATAAATTAATTTATTTTAAGGAGAAAGTTTTATTAAAGATGAATATAGAATATTTTTTAATAAAAAAATGCCATTAAAATAATGGCATAATCTTGTATATTAAGAGTAAAATAAATTATTTTTATTAGATTTTAAAGACAAAATTTTATAAGAAGATTTTCGATTAAAGCAGGCTCATTAGAGCCTGTTTTTAATTTATAATCAGCATCAGCTATATCTATGAGCATTTGTTGAATTTTATCTAAACTGAAATTTTGAGTTTGTTTGATGATTTTTTCAGTGATAAATGGATGTAATTTTAAAATAGAAGCTATTTGTTTTGTAGATTGACCTTCACTGAGATAAATTTTTACATGCCAAAGCTGGTCTATTTGACGAGCTAAAAATTTTAATAAACGCAGTGGATGTATACCTGCTTGTTGTTGAATGGTAAATAATTCTAAGGCAGTGGCAATATCTTTATTGCCTAAAGCTTCCCAAAGGCGAAATGTGGAAATCTCAGGGATACTAGAAAAATTATCTTCAAGAAATTGGCGATTGATAAGTGTTTTTTGTGGATAGAGTGTGAGTTTTTGTAATTCTTGGTCTAAAAAGCCAAGGGAGATTTTTTCCATGGATTTTATAGCTTCTAAAAAATAAGCATAAGCTTCTCGATCAAAGCGGAGATTTAACTCACGAAGGCGAGAGTTGAGCCAGTCATTAATATTCCAATAAGCTATAGCTTCACATTCTACTATAGTGCCAAATTTTTCAATAGTTTTAATGAGTTTTCTGCGTTTATCAATTTTGCCTAAGTTATATTGTAAAATCAATATACTATAATCAGGCATATTGGCGATATAATCTAAAAATAATTGTTCATCTTCTTTATCTTTAGTAGATAATTTGTCTTGAAATATCTTCAAATCTTTGGCGATGATGATATTATGTTCACTGAAAAAAGGAGAACTATCTAATGCTTGTAAAATAGCTTTTGTATCAGCTGTGCTATCAAAATATTGAACAGCTTCTTCGTCGTTTTGTGGATTTAATAAAGTCAGTAATTTTTTGAGATAATTTTCAGCTAAATATAATTCTTCACCAGTGATTAAATAGACTGATTTTAATTGTTTAGCTTGTAATTGTTTTATTGCATCATTATATTTCATGGGAAATCCTTTGCTTAAAATATATTAATTTAAAAATGTTTTGAAAGAAAAATTATAGCCATCAGTATAAATTACTATAGCTCCCTTTTCATCTGTGCGGAGAATTTTTGTAGGCAGATTATTCAATCTATCGAGAACTTCTTTGCTAGGGTGACCAAAGCTATTATATTTGCCCACAGAGATGATAGCTAATTGAGGTCGTACATGTTCTAAAAATTCTTGTGAAGAAGAAGTCTTAGAGCCATGATGAGCAACTTTTAAAATTGTAGAGGCTATATTTTTATTTAACAAATATTTTTCCTGTGTTTGCGGTAAATCACCTGTGAATAACACAGAAAAATTATGATATGTTAATTTTAGTACATTTGAACTATCATTGCTAGATTTTAAATTTTCTTTTTCATCATTTTGAAGAAATTGGAAATGAATATCTTCTAAATTAAAAGTAGTGTTTTCCTTAGCTACAATAGCTTTGGTTAATAGGGGATTATTCAGTGGTAATTTTAAAATTTTAGCATATAAATTTTTATCTTCATCAGCGATAATTAAATGATTTACAGGTATTTTTTGTAAAATGGAACTAGCTCCACCACTATGGTCAGCGTCAGCATGGCTCAAAATTAAATAATCTAATTTATTGATACCATAATGACGTAAATAAGGTAAATCTACATAAGAGCCAATATCAAAATCAGAATTAATAGAGCCACCTGTATCAATGAGTATACTATGTTGATGGGGCGTGATGATAAGGCAAGCATCACCTTGACTTACATCAATAAAATGTATTTGTAGAGGAGAAGGCTTTATCATTAAATAACAAGAACAAATAATTAGGCTAATACTACATATATACGTGATAAATTTATATTTTTGTAAAAGTAAATATAAGTATTTGCAAATTTTGATATTTAAAGTTATAAAAATAAGGGAATAATAAATTAAAATAGCTGGAAAATTTAATGGCGGTACATAAATACTAGCAAAGGGAATTTTGGTAAGTAAAAAGGTTGCTTCATTGCTTATGCTTAAAATTAAGCTGGCAAAAATAAATAAAATTTTAGCGATAAAAGGAAAGATAAATCCTAAGATAAAAGCTATTAAACCTAAGATGATGAGAATTTCTAATAGGGGAATAATGATTAAATTGGCTAGTAGGGAGCTAAGAGATAAACTGGTGAAATACCAAATAATAATAGGAAAAGCAAAGATTTGAGCACTCATGGTTAAAGCTAAATTATCTGTTAATAGTGAAGGCAATTTTAATTTATTTAATTTAGAGCGTAATATGGGCATTAAATAGACAAGACCAGCTGTAGAGGCAAATGAAAGCTGAAAACTTATATTGAATAACAATAGAGGGTCAACGAGCAATAAAATCAAAGCGATGATACTCAATAAATGTTGAGCCGTAGATTTTTCCTCAAGATATAGAGCAATAATGCTAAGTAATCCCATTACACTAGCACGCACAACAGGTACACTAGCACCGCATAGAATAGTATAAAAAATAATAATGATTAATAATAAGATTAGATTTAAAAAGCGAGGAAGATGTAAAAACTTTCCCAAAGATAATAAAAATAGGGAAATCAAGCTGATATGAGAGCCTGATACGGAAAGAATATGAATAATACCAGTGATTGAGTAAGCTTCTAGGATGTCTTTTTCGATATTATTATACCCACCAAACAGCATAGCAAAAATCATATTAGCATCATTTTCAGGCATTGCTTGATACATAGATTGCAAAAAAGATTGCTCTATTTGATAGCAAAATTCTTGAAGCGAGAATTTATCAGATGTATTTAATATTTTTAAATTTTGTTTGCCAATGGAAAAAGTAGCATAGATACCTTCTTCTTGGGCAGAAAGCTCACGGTCAATTAAATTAGGATTGTGATAATTTTGGATTAAGCGGATAGTGCCTGTGGTAGAAATCGTATCATTGATTTTAGCAAGATTATCTAAATTTTTTTGTTTTTGATAAAGATAAACTTTTCCTGTTGTAGTTTTTTCTTCCTTTTGCTTGATGGATTTAGTATCAACAACATATGTTAAATGATATATACCAGCACTGTCTTGGCGGATTTTAGGCATTTGACAGATAATACCAGTTAAAGTGATTTCTTGATTGTCATAGTTTTTTATATTGTCATCAGCAATGAAGGTAAAAGAAAGATAACGCATCACACCTAAAAGGAAAAATAAAATAAGATATAGTAAAAATGTAAGTTTATATTTACGCAAAGTAAAATAGAAGGCTAGTATTAGATTTACTATAATTAAACAAAAAAGGTGTGTATATGACTTAGAAATTTCAGGAGTTTTCATCATCATATACACACCTAAGCTGTAGAAAAGAATTATAAAGTTAATGAAAAGTAAGGGCGATTGCCCATAATGTATCTTAATCATAATATGCCTTCTTAAATAATAAAATAAATCATTTGTTAGATTTAAAAGATTTTAAGTACAAATTTTATCTTGTATTTTGCTAAATTTAGCTTCACCAATACCTTTGACATTTTTGATATCTTCGATAGAAGAAAAATTACCATGTTCTTGGCGATAATCAATGATTTTTTGAGCAGTTGCAGGGCCAATTCCAGGTAAAGTATCTAAATCTTCTTTTGTTGCAGTATTTATATTGATTAAATTAGAAGATGAATTATTATTACTAGGAATGTTGGAATTAGTATCATTTACCTGTTCATTAGAATTGTTGACAGGTGTTTTACTGCTTACTTGAATTTGCATACCATCAGTTAATTTTTGAGCTAAATTGATTTTGGTTTTATCTGCAAGTGGTGTAAAATCGCCACAGGCTTTAATTGCATCAGCAATGCGACTATCACTAGGTAATTCAACTAAACCAGGAGAATTGACTTCACCGGAGACATAAACAGTGATGGTAGTATCTTCTTGTTTATCTTGAGTCTGTGTTTGCATATTATCGGTGATAATAGGAGTAGTATCTTCTTGTGTGTAAAGATAATAAAAAGTTGAAACACTAGCAAATAGAGCTATACAAAATAAAACAAGTAGCGATTTTTTATACATAGGCATATAAATCATTCTTTCTAATTATAAAAACAAAAAGGAAATATTAATTTTTTAAATCTTGGCATTTAGCGATTAAATCAAGTACAGCGAAATCTTTATGTTTAATATCTTTTAACACTACTAAAGCATTTGGATATTCGCCATTTTGACAGAGTAAATAGCCAAGATTTTTTAAGATGAAGTCATTTTCATCATCTAAAAGTAGAGCTTGGCGCAATAAGAAAATAGCTGATTGAAGATTATTATGTGTGCGGAAAATATCAGCTAGATAATTAAATAGCCAAATTTTTTTCTTATAAGATAAAACTTGAGACATGATACATTGGCTAACTTGCTCGCAAGGTGTAGCTAAAATAGTAGAAATATTTTCCTTATTGGCTATTTGCATATCCCAAATTTGATTGATTGTATTTTGTAGAGCTGGATTTATATTGGTATTAGTATCAGGCATGATGACTCCTTTTGCACTATTGATAGCAGTGGATTGATGAACAGTTAAATCATGGGTAACAGGATTTTTTTGCTTTTGTGTCTTTAAAGACTGTCTACGCTGTTTTTGATAAGTATTTAGATTAGGACAACGGCGCATTAATTTATCAGCTTTAAATATTTTTTTGAGTTTTTCAATAATCATATCTAACAGTTGATAATCTTTTTCATCTTTTAAAGTGATTTTATTGGATAATAGATGATTTAATGTAGTTAAAGCTTCTTCTTTTTTTCCATGAACTAACAAAAGTTGGATTTCTAAAAGTAGACTACGGCAATCTTGTGGAGATTGAGCTTTTAACTTTTGTGTCCAATTGAAAGCGCGTTCATAATCATGTAAACATAAATAGGTATCAGCTAATTCGTAGATGATATTACTATCTACGATATTTTTTTCAAATAATAATTGAATGCAAGATAAAGCTTCTTCATAGAGTTTTTGTTGTTTGAATTGATGGATTTCCAAAAGAAAATCATCTTTAGTCATTTCATTTGAAGATGGCTTATTATCGGTAGTGATATTTTGAGCTGATATTTCTTCTGTAGTTGTATCTTCTGAGGAAGATGGATAGAGATTTTTAAATACGCAGTAAGAAGTATCAGAAGTGTTTGGTTGATTAAAAGAGGTTTGTTGAAACCATTTTGGACGTTTTTTCAAAAAAATACCTCCTTTGAAGGTTTTGTAGGTAAAGTGATATTGGCTTGACTAGCTAATACTAGACCACTTACAGTTTTAGCACCATGATTTTTTAAAACCATAGCACAATTTTTTAGTGTACTGCCTGTGGTGAATATATCATCAATCAATAGACATTTGCGATTTTTTACATCAACATAATCTTTTAAGGTAAAAGCATTGGCTAAATTTTCTTGACGTTCATGGCGTAGTAATTGATATTGTGATTTAGTTTGTTTTGTACGCTCAAGAATATCGCAATAATGAAAATGATGTTTATCAATCCATGGTTTAAAAATTTTTTCAACTTGATTAAAACCACGTTTTTTTAATTTATTTTTGTGTAGGGGTACTGGGATTATCATATCATAAGTGGAAAAATCCCAGTCTTCATCTAAATATGAAAATAATGGTTTTAAATAAGCTAAAGTAGCAAATTTATTTTGATATTTTAATTCGTGAATTAAATTCTTAAGTCCTTTATCGTATTTACCTATAGCTATAATAGGTGAAATATATTGTCGAATATCTTCATCATAAGCTAGATTTTCATTGCGGATAATTTCTTCTAAACAAGAAGAACACCACATACCTTTTTGTTCTACATAAGCATTACAAGAAGGACAATGGCTAGGAAATAGAAATTGCATAATAGCTTGATAGATATTATTTAACATGATAAAGAACTCTTTTCTAAAATAAAATAGCTTAAATTAATTTATGGGCTAAACGTTCAGCAAGTAGAGTATATCTTTTTTGTGTTCGATTGCTTTGAATAGCAGTCATCAATGCTTTTTTTGAGCCAATGATGATGACCTTTTGTTTGGCTCTGGTGATAGCTGTATAGAGTAAATTTCGTTGGAGCATGATGTAGTGACTAGTTGATAAAGGTATGATGACTACTTTATATTCACTGCCTTGACTTTTATGCACACTTGAGGCATAAGCTAGAGTTAATTCGTTTAGTTCATTTTTTTCATAGGTAACAATATGGTCAAAATAATCTACAGTTAATTTTTCGTTGTTGATATCTTGGATAAAACCAATATCGCCATTAAATACATTTTTTTGGTAGTTATTGCGGATATGCATGACTTTATCGCCAACGCGAAATGTTTGTGAAGAATATTTTAATTCATCTTGATTTTTCTTAGGATTTAATTGTTCTTGAAGCATTAGATTTAAATTTTCTACGCCACATAAAAAGCGATGCATAGGAGATAAAACTTGTACGTCTTTGAGAACATCAAAACCTTCATGAGGTAAATCTTTAGTACATAAATCAAGGATTTTTTGTGTAATGGAAGTATCGTCATTTAATTCATAAAAGACAAAATCGCTGTATTGTTTGCGAATGTCAGGTAATCTACCAGCGTTTATGATATGTGCATTTTGGATAATCATGCTTGTTTGAGCTTGGCGGAAAATCTCATCTAAGCGAATGGCAGGGATTTTTTGCGAACGGATGATATCTTTAAGCACAGAGCCAGGGCCTACAGCAGGGAGTTGGTCTGTATCACCGACTAAGATGATGCGACAACCATCTGGTACGGCATTTAAAAAATGGTGCATGAGGACTATATCCACCATAGAAACTTCATCTAAAATGATGACATCAGCATCTAATTGGTCATTGATATCTTTGCTAAAGCCTAATTGTAAATTATCATCTTGAGCTAAATTATTTGCTTCTAACAAGCGATGGATAGTTAAAGCTTTTTGCCCTGTTGTCTCGCTTAAGCGTTTTGCAGCTCGCCCAGTTGGTGCTGCTAGGCGAATTTTTAATCCTTGGGCTTTTAAAATAGATAAGATGCCTTTGATTACAGTCGTTTTACCAGTACCAGGACCACCAGTAAGGACTAAAACTCCGTGATGAAGACAAGCTTTGATGGCTTCTTTTTGTTTTTGTGCAAGTTGGATTTGATTGTCTTTTTCCCATACTTTGATAAATAAAGAAAGATTATCTTCTGATAAAGGCTCAGTTGCTTGTTGTAATTGAAGTAGACGCATAGCAACTTTTTTTTCGGCATAATAAAGATATGGCGGATAAATTAAAGTTTCACCACCAACTACTTCAGTATTTAAGGAGCCATTATCAATGCGTTCTTTTAAAATAGTGAAGATGATTTGATTATTTACTTGCAATATCTTTGCTGTTTTATCAACAAGAGCCATTTCAGGAATACAGCAATGACCATTGTTGCAAAGTTGCATTAAAGCATAGTCTATGCCTGAGATTATGCGTCGTTTATCCTCTCTTTGTATGCCAAGATTAAAAGCGAGCTTATCAGCTGTTAAAAAGCCTATGCCTTCTATATCTTGAAATAAGCGATAGATATCTTTTTCCATGATATCTATTGCAAAAGAACCGTATTTAGCAAAGATTTTACCTGCATAAGTATTGGATATACCATGATTTTCTAGCCAAACCATAATTTCAGTGAGTTCGCTTTGTTCAAGATAAGATGTAGAAATTTTTTCTGCTGTTTTTTTGCCAATACCAGGAATTTTTAATAATTCATTTGGTGATTTAGCAATTACTTCTAAAGTTTTTTCGCCAAATTCAGCGACTATTTTCTTTGCCATGGCAGGGCCAATGCCGTTGATTGCCCCAGAAGCTAAGAATTTTTCAATGCCGGATATTTCTGTAGGAGCAACAGTTTTGTAAGTCGTAGCTTTAAATTGTTGCCCAAATTTAGGGTGCTTTACCCATTCCCCTTCGATTTCTAATAGTTGCCCAATGAGTGGAGCTATGCCGTTTAGGGTAACTGTTATCTGTGTAGAAAGTTTTTCTGGTGATAATTTTAAAACAGTGAAGCGATTATCTTGACTGGCAAAAATAATCGTGTCTACTGTTCCACATATTTTTTCCATAAGTAAAGCCTTTCTATTATTTATGATAAATTTATTATTCTATGCTTTATTTGCTAATTCTTCGGTTAATTTATCCCATTCAATATATTTTTCTTCTAGTTCTTGTTCTTTTTGAGCATAAGCTGTAGCTATTTCATGACTTTTATTAGGGTCTGCTTGCAGTGCTGGGTCATTCATTTGATATTCTAAGCCTTTTAATTCAGCTTCAAACATAGCGATAGTAGCTTCGCAACGCTGTATCATCATGGTTAATTTTTCACTGCTCATAGCAGAAGCTACATGTGCATTTTTAGGTTTTGCTTTTTCTTGTTTTGTTTTAGGCGTAGTTTTATTTTCAGTAGTAGCTTTTTTATTTGAAATTTCTTGAGTAGACTCAAGTTCTTTTTGCATTTCTAATTTTTTTTCACGATAATAGCTATAATTTCCATTATACTCTGTTAAATGTCCGTTTTCTAATTCACAAGTGAAGTTAGTAACTTTATCTAAGAAATAACGGTCATGGGAAACGACGATAAATGTACCAGGAAAAGCCATCATCGCTTCTTCAATAGCTTCTTTAGCAGGAATATCCAAATGGTTTGTAGGTTCGTCCATTACAAGGAAATTCGCACCAGTTAACATCAATTTCAATAAAGCCAAGCGAGATTTTTCTCCACCGGATAAATCGCCGATTAATTTATAAATATCATCACCTTTGAATAGGAAAGCACCTAGACAGTGGCGAGCCTGTTCATCATTTAAACCAAATGAAGATAAGATTTCATCAAAAACAGTATTGCTAGGGCAAAGACCTTCATGTTGCTGGGAATAATAGCCGATTTTTACACGACTGCCGATTTTGATATTTCCTGTAGGAGATTGTAATTCGCCTAAAAGTAATCTCAATAAAGTTGTTTTACCAGCACCATTAGGGCCTACGATAGCAACACCATCACCTTTGCGAATTAATAAAGACAGATGTTCAAAAATTTTATGATCGCCAAAGCTAACAGATACGTCATCAAGTTCAGCTACACGTTGAGCACATTCTTCTGGTTTATGGAACATAAAATAATTAAAGCCTGATTTTTGTGGAGGTAAGATGATGCGTTCTAAACGCTGTAATTGTTTTTCACGACCTCTAGCTTGTTTGGCTTTGACACCTGCTTTATAACGACGAATATATTCTTCTGTTTCGCGAATATGTTCTTGCTGTTTAGCATAGGCAGATTCTAAAGCAGCTCGTCTTTGAGCTTTTACTTTCATGGCAGTGGAATAATTGCCATCATATAAAACAGTTGTTTTATTTTCTAAATCTAAAATCTTAGTGGCAACTTTGTCTAAGAAAAAGCGGTCATGAGAAATTAAAAGTACGCCACCTTTATAATTGCTCAAAAAGCCTTCGAGCCATTCAATCATTTCAATATCAAGATGGTTTGTCGGTTCATCTAAAAATAGAAAATCTGGCTCACGAAGTAATGCTTTAGCTAAACAAATGCGAGTGCGTTGACCACCTGAAAATAATGTTGGGTTTTTGGGAAAGTCTTCTTCACTAAAGCCAAGACCAAAAGCAACGCGACGAAGACGGCTTTCATAATCGTATCCGCCTAATTGTTCAAATTTATCAGAAATACGACTATATTCCTTCATTAAATCTTCAAGTTTATCATCATCATCTAAGTTTTCAATTTGTTTTTCTAATGTAGTTTTTTTCTGTCCGAGAGCAATGATATCAGCAAAAGCAGATAAGAGTTCATCATATAAATTATCATGAGTGAAATCTGATTGCTGTTGCATATAGCCAATAGTATCTACACTATCAATACTGATGCGCCCTGTATCATATTCTTCAATACCTAAAAGACATTTCATTAAAGTGGATTTACCAGCACCATTAGGGCCAACAAAACCAATTTTATCGCCACGAGCCACATCAAAGGAGACATTATGAAATAATTCTTCTATACCAAAGGATTTTCCTAAATCTTGAATGCGTAAAATTCCCAAAATAACACTTCCTTTATAATTTATAACTATATAATGTAATTTAAATTTTAAATTTATAGACCTATATAATTAAATCTTGCTACTCCATGAAGATATAGCAAGATTTAATCTAAAATAATTTAATTTTGTTTTTGATAATCTAAGCCAATATTGACTGTTGCCTGACCAGAGCTTCCTCCTGACATAATAGTACAAGTAAATGGCATACCATAGAAACAATCTGTTTCATGCTCATTTGCTGTAATAGTTGTATGTTCACGAGAAGATGTATTTCCTGTTTCAACACTAGAAATTTTAAAACCTTTGCGTTTTAAGATATCTGCAACTTCTGCACCAGCTCCATTGATACCGCTAGAGTTGATGACTAAAACGGTTATATCTTCATTTTTTACAGGTTCAACTTTTTCTTTAGCAGGAGTTGTGTTATCTTTTTGAGTTGAAGATTTTTCTTCGCTTGAAGGCGTTTCTGTTGTTATATCGCCCATTTTTAAACCTTTAGGCAAAGATTTTTCATATGCTTTTATTGTAGATTCAGTATCTTTTTGAGCAGTTTCATTTAAGGTAATTCCCATATTTTGCGCTATTAAATTTCGTGTTTTGGCAATATCTGGTATCCAATAGCTGATATCTTCGATATAAGCAGGTTGTCCAGGAACCATACTAGAAGATAAGCCATTTTGTTGGATTGTAGGTAAATTGGATACTAAGGCAATCATTTCACTCAATGGCATATTAGTTTGAATAGCTGAGGAAATGTTGCTTAAAATATCTGGTAGTTTTGGTAGGATTGATGGTGATATTGCTTGTGCAAGGAAAGCTTTCATGAATTTTTGCTGACGATTTATACGGCCGATATCGCCCTCACCATCGCGATAGCGAACATATTGAATAGCTGTTTTACCATTTAAATGCTGAAGTCCTGGTTGAAGGTCGATGACGAGACCACCATTGTCGTCCCAAGGGTCTTCATAATACATGCGTTTTTCTACATCAATATCAACACCACCAACAGCGTCGATGATTTTTTCAAAAGCTTGGATATCTATAAGAACATAGTAATTAATCGGTACATTTAAAAATGATTCCACTACTTTTTGCGTAAGCTCATGACCACCATAAGCGTAAGCGTGATTTATTTTGTCATAGTCATTTTTTTCGATATGTACTCTAGTATCACGTGGCAAAGACAATAAAGAAGCTTTTTGTTCATTTGGATTATATGTTAAAACCATTAATGTATCACTGCGACCGACATCATCAGCGCGTCTATCTACACCCATTATCATGATATTAAGAACATTTGTTTGTTCTGTAGTTATAGTTGGAGGATTATCAGAGGAAGAATCAGAGTTAGCAAAGACAAATCCAACTAATACTAATAATAGAATAATAATTAGAGCAATAAGACGGTTATAGTTTTTCTTCTTTTTATATATTTTTTTTGGCGGTGGAGGAGGGGGTGGATCATTTTTTTCTCGCCATTCCCTGCTGAGCCAATCTGGAGTATTTAATGTATCAATATCATTTTTATCGTTATCACTAGTTGTATCGTGTTTATTTGTATCATCAATTTTATTTTCCAAAATAAAAAACTCCTACTAATTTATTTATACATTATGCTAACTAAGTTAGTATATCAAATATAAATTATCATTTCAATTTATATAAAAATAAATATTTATAAATATTGTGTATAAATATACGAATAAAGGGAGAAAATTTTTTATAATTTTACAATATATAGTTAATTTTTGCTTGATTTTTGTTGAATAAAACTTTATACTAAAAGAAGCAAACAGCTTTTTTGTTCTGACATGAAAAATGACGTGGAAAATCATGCATTTATGGGATGAAACGGCTTGGGCTTAATTGAACTTTTTAAGGAGTTTTACAAATGGATTTTCAAGACAAAACACTAGTATGTAAAGATTGTGGTAAGGAATTTGTTTTCAGTGCAGGAGAACAAGCTTTTTATGCAGAAAAAGGCTTTGAAAATGAACCAGCACGTTGCCATGAATGCCGTGATAAAAGACGTCGCGAACGTGAAGGCGGAAAAGAACAGCGTCAGATGTATACTGTAGAATGTGCAGAATGCGGAAAAGAAACACAGGTTCCTTTTGAACCAAAAGGAGACCGTCCAGTTTATTGTCGTGATTGCTTCAACGCTAGACGCAATAAATAATTTAGTTTAATCGGCAAGGAGGCTTGGATATTTCCGAGCCTTTTTTAAGGTTAGATGTAATTATAATTTTATAAACAAATTTAAAGAAGGGAAGTTACATAATGAGTAAGAAACTATTAACTTTATGTGCTCTTTGTATGTTTGCTGTAAGTGCACTTTTCGCTGGCTGTGGACAAGATAGTTCTGATAAAGCAGCTTCTAGCGGAGAAAAAGTATTACGTGTAGGTACTAATGCTGACTTTGCTCCATTTGAATTCCAAGACGAAAATGGTAGCACAGAATATCAAGGTTTTGATATGGATTTAATCAGAGCTGTAGCTAAAGAAATGGGTTATACAGCTGAAATTCAAAATGTTAACTTCGATGGCTTAATTCCTGCTATGGAATCTGGCAATATTGATATAATTGCTTCTGGTATGACTATTAATGAAGAACGTAAAAATCAAGTAGAATTCTCTGATCCTTACTATACTTCTGGTCTTACTATCGTTGTTCCTAAAGACAACACTGATATCAATGGTTTTGCTGATTTAAAAGGCAAAAAAATAGCTGTACAGATCGGTACAACTAGCATGGAAGAAGCACAGAAAATCGAAGGTGCTGAAGTAAAAGCTTTAAATAGTTCTGCTGATACATTTATGGAATTAAAAGCAGGTAACGTTGATGCAGTTATTAATGACCTTCCTGTAAATGATTATTATATTGTAAAAACTAAAGCTACTGATGTAAAACGTTTAGATGATAAACTTACATCTGAAGAATATGGTTTTGCAATGAAAAAAGGTAATACAGAATTAAAACAAAAAGTAGATGCAGCTTTAAAAACACTTAAAGAAAATGGTGAATATGACAAAATCTATGAAAAATGGTTTGGTACAAAACCTGCTAAATAATAGATTTTGTATTTAACATAGTAACCTAGAAGGACACTGTCTGATGGTCAGTGTCCTTTTTCTATAATAGAAGAAAGTGAGGAGGTTTTATTTTTGGATTTTAGATTTGATATTATTATCAATGCTTTTCCATTACTTATTGAAGGTGCTATTTTCACAATTCAAATTACAGCACTAAGTGTTGCAATCGGTATTATTATTGGTTTATTTGTTGGTGTTGCTCGCATTAGTAAAATTAGAATAATTAAATGGTTAGCAGCTATCTACGTTGACTTTTTACGTGGAACACCTTTATTAGTACAGATTTTCTTGATATATTTTGCATTACCTGTATTAACAGGTATAAAAATGAACCCATTTGTAGCAGCTATTGCTGCTTGTAGTATCAATAGTGGTGCATATGTAGCGGAAATTTTTAGAGCAGGTATACAATCTATAGATAATGGTCAGATGGAAGCAGGTCGCTCTTTAGGTTTATCTTGGTTCCAGACAATGAGATATATAATTATTCCTCAGGCTTTTAAACGTGTAATACCACCATTAGGAAATGAATTTATCGCTTTATTGAAAGATTCATCATTAGTGTCTGTTATTGGCTTTGAAGAATTAACTCGTCGTGGTCAATTAGTTATTGCTAGAACATATGCTTCTTTAGAAATTTGGGTTTGTGTTGCTTTAATTTATTTAATAATGACATTATCTATTTCTCGTTTTGTAGCATATTTAGAGCGGAGGTATCAAATTGATGATAGAAATTAAAAATCTGCATAAGTCTTTTGGTCATGTAGAAGTATTAAAAGGCGTAGATGTTTCCATTGAAGAAAAAGAAGTGGTAGTTATAATTGGACCAAGTGGTTCTGGTAAATCTACACTACTTCGTTGTATGAATTATTTAGAAGAGCCTACAAGTGGAGATATCACTGTAGATAATATGAAACTTGATAAACATGCGGATATCAATAAAATTCGTGAAAATATCGGTATGGTATTCCAACGTTTTAATTTATTTCCACATATGACAGTATTAGAAAATATTGTACTTGCACCAACAAAAGTGTTGAAAATTTCACGTGATGAAGCAATTTCAACAGCTATGGATTTATTACAAAGAGTTGGTTTAAAAGAAAAAGCTAATTCTTATCCAAGTCAGTTATCTGGTGGGCAACAACAACGTGTGGCTATTGCAAGAGCTCTTGCAATGAAACCAAAAGTTATGCTCTTTGACGAACCAACATCAGCTCTTGACCCAGAAATGGTAACAGAAGTATTAGATGTTATGAAAAGCTTAGCTAATCAAGGTATGACAATGGTTGTAGTTACTCATGAAATGGGATTTGCTCGTGAAGTTGGGGATCGTGTATTATTCGTAGATGAAGGTCGTATCATTGAAGAAGGTACACCAAAAGAAATTTTTGAAAATCCTAAACAAGAACGTACCAAATTATTCTTATCTAAAATTCTTTAAAATTAAAATCAAATATTCTAGTTTAAATCGCATTTTAAGCTAGAATATTTGATTGACGCTCATCTGGTAGTATGCTATAATTTATTATTACCGGACGTGCGATTATTTGTCGTAAAAAAACTAAATAAAAATTAGTTTGAGATGAGTAACGTTCAAAATTTTTAACATAAAAAGCGAGAGTTCTTTTGATTTTATTTCAAAGAAAATAAAGCTTTATGTTAAGTTTTAGGTAAGCAAATAGCAAGCCTATAAAGTTAGTTGTTCTTTAAAAACACAAAATGTAGGACTTCATATTTTAGAAGCTACAAAGGAGTTTTGACAGTTCCTTTAAGAGGATATACTTCTTAAAAATCTTCTATTGGCAATTATAACTGTTAAGTATTTAAGTACTGTAGTTATCATTGTTGAGTGAAGAATGTCAATATATTTGATTACGTTATAGAAAATATTTTTCTATAGCTTTATATATTTTGGAGTGAATGAGGTGTACAAAGGAATATCTTTGTCAATTACAAAGCAAGGTCTTTAAAGAGAAAAAGTGCCTTGCCTTTTTAACGTTTAATGTATGTTGATAGTGAAAACATATCAAAGCGTGTAGACAAAAGATAAGAAAACACTTTATTCATATGTTTAATATTTAGTTTCAATTCGGTTTGAGGGGTGAAGATTTTAATGTTCAATCCTGTCTCAGTTGGTAAACGGACCAGGTATAGCTATGCCAAAATCAAAGAGGTTATGGATATGCCTCATCTTCTGGATATCCAGAGAAATTCTTATGATTGGTTTATGAAGGAAGGATTACAGGAGATTTTCCATGATATCTCTCCAATTCAGGGATTTACAGGAAATCTTGTGTTATCGTTTGAAGGTTTTTCTTTAGGAAAACCTAAATATGATATTGATGAATGTAAAGAACGCGATGCTACGTATTCTGCTCCTTTACGTGTCAATGTACGCCTGGTTAATAATGATACTGGCGAAGTAAAGGAACAGGAAGTTTTCATGGGTGATTTCCCACTCATGACAGAAACAGGTACATTTATCATCAATGGTGCGGAACGTGTTATCGTAAGTCAGCTCGTTCGTTCTCCTGGTGCTTATTACGGTGAAAATATTGATCCTACTGGTAAAAGATTATATAATGCCACAGTTATTCCAAACCGTGGTGCATGGATAGAGTTTGAAACAGATTTAAATGATGTAATTTCTGTTCGTCTTGACCGCAATCGTAAATTACCAGCTACAGTATTAATCCGTGCATTAGGTTATGGTACAAATGATGCTATTATGTCTTTATTTGATAATGATGAACGCATTAGAAACACTATAGACCGTGATAATACAGTAACAAAAGAAGAAGCATTAGTAGAAATCTACAAAAGACAGCGTCCAGGTGACCCACCTACTGTAGATAATGCTAAACAACTTTTAGAACAGCTTTTATTTGATCCTAAACGTTATGATTTAGCAACTGTAGGTCGTTATAAATTAACTAAAAAATTAGGCTGGAAACGTCGTCTTTTAGGCAAACAATTAGCTGAGCCATTAGTAGATAAAGAAACTGGTGAAGTTTTAGTTCCTGCTGATGTTACAATTGAAGCATCTATGGTTGAAGATATTACTATCGAACAAGAAAATAATATCTTCGGTGAAGATGAACATGCAATTGTTTATATTAAAGATAAAAATAATAATAGAATTAAGATGATTTGTTCTCGTACTTTACCATACAATCATCGTACAATTACTATTAACGATATTATTGCATCTATTAGTTATTTATTAAACTTAATGGATGGACATGGACATAAAGATGATATCGACCATTTAGGAAATCGTCGTATCCGTTCTGTTGGTGAATTGTTACAAAATCAATTCCGTATCGGTTTATCCCGTATGGAACGTGTAATCAGAGAACGTATGAATACACAAGATAATGATGTAATTACACCACAAGCTCTTGTAAATATTCGTCCTGTTGTGGCAGCAATCAAAGAATTCTTTGGTTCTAGCCAGTTGTCTCAGTTCATGGACCAAAACAACCCACTTAGTGAACTTACACATAAACGTCGTTTATCTGCACTTGGTCCTGGTGGTCTTAGCCGTGAACGTGCAGGGTTCGAAGTTCGTGACGTACACAACTCTCACTATGGTCGTATGTGTCCTATCGAAACTCCAGAAGGTCCAAACATCGGTCTTATCGGTTCCCTTGCAACATATGCTCGTATTAATGAATTTGGCTTTATGGAAACACCTTATCGTAAAGTCGATAAAGTTAATAAACAAGTAACAACAGATGTTCGTTACTTAACAGCTGATGAAGAAGATGATTTAGTAATTGCACAAGCCAATGAACCATTAGATGAAAATAACTGGTTCAAAGCTCAGCGTGTAACAGCACGTGTTCATGAAGAAACAATGCTTGTTGATGCAGATAGTGTAGATTACATGGACGTATCACCAAAACAGATTGTATCCATTGCGACAGCAATGATTCCATTCTTAGAAAACGACGATGCTAACCGTGCCTTAATGGGTGCGAACATGCAACGTCAGGCTGTACCTCTTTTCAGAACACAGGCACCACTTGTTGGCACTGGTATGGAATATAAAGCAGCTTGCGACTCTGGCGTTATGGTACTTGCAAAACGCGCAGGTGAAGTTGTTAGAGTAACAGCAGATTTCATTGAAGTTCGTGCAGACGAAACTGGTGAAATCGACCATTATAAATTACAAAAATATTTACGTTCCAACCAAGGTACATGTATGAACCAAGTGCCAATCGTGTACAAAGGTGATCATGTAGAAGCAAAAGAACCTATCGCTGATGGTCCAGCAACTGACCATGGTGAATTAGCTCTTGGTTATAACGTTATCGTAGCATATATGCCTTGGGAAGGTTATAACTACGAAGATGCGATTTTATTAAGTGAAAAACTTGTAAAAGAAGATATTTACACATCTATCCATATTGAAGAATATGAATGCGATGCTCGTGATACAAAACTTGGACCAGAAGAAATCACACAAGATATTCCAAACGTAGCAGAAGATGCTCTTCGTGACCTTGATGCTGATGGTATTATCCGTATCGGTGCAGAAGTTCGTGCAGGTGATATCTTAGTTGGTAAAGTTACTCCAAAAGGAGAAACAGAACTCACAGCAGAAGAAAGATTATTACGCGCTATCTTTGGTGAAAAAGCTCGTGAAGTTCGTGATACTTCTCTTCGTGTTCCACATGGTGAAGCTGGTCGAATTGTTGATGTTAAAATCTTCAACCGTGCTAATAATGATGAATTACCACCTGGTGTAAATCAGTTAGTACGTGTATATATTGCTCAAAAACGTAAAATCTCTGTCGGCGATAAAATGGCTGGTCGTCATGGTAACAAAGGGGTTGTATCCCGCGTTATGCGTGAAGAAGATATGCCATTCTTACCAGATGGTACTCCAGTAAATATCGTGCTTAACCCATTAGGCGTGCCTTCACGTATGAACATTGGACAGGTACTTGAAACACATCTTGGTATGGCTGTTCGTGAACTTGGTATGCAGATTAAAGCAGGAGATCCAACAGTAGAATCTCGTTTACGTGCAATTGGTTATGATTTTGATAAAAATGGTATGCCAAAACCAGACGTTGCTGGTATTCACATTGCAACTCCAGTATTCGATGGTGCAAAAGGTAACGAAGTATTTGAAACACTCAAAGCTTCTGGTTTCTCTGATAATGGTAAGACTATTTTATATGATGGTCGTACAGGTGAACCATTTGAAAATCCTGTTACAGTAGGTTGCGTGTACATGCTTAAACTTCATCACCTTGTTGATGATAAAATCCATGCTCGTTCAACTGGTCCATACTCTCTCGTTACTCAACAGCCACTTGGTGGTAAAGCACAATTTGGTGGTCAGCGTTTCGGGGAAATGGAAGTTTGGGCTCTCGAAGCATACGGTGCAGCTTATACACTTCAAGAAATTTTAACAGTAAAATCTGACGATGTTGTTGGACGTGTTAAAACATATGAAGCTATTGTAAAAGGTGAAAACATTCCTGAACCAGGTGTTCCAGAATCCTTCAAAGTTCTCATTAAAGAGTTACAAAGTATTGGTCTTGATATCAAAGTTCTTTCCGAAGATGCACAGGAAATTATGATTAATGATATTGAAGATGATATCAATGAAACTGCAAGAGAACTCGATATGGATGCAACAGCAACAAAAGAATCTTATGGTCAAGCAGTAACAACAGATGTTTCTGAAGAAAATGTAGTAGAAGATGATTATACTACTGAAGAACCAACAGATGATATCATTGCTGATCTTGGTGCAGATAATTTTGACGAATAATATAATGGTTTAATTTAATCGATTTAAGAGCATTTATTAATTATAAATGCTCTTAATCAATAAATTGAAATAGTGATATAGTAATGTAGGTAACTTTTATTTGTTTAATAAAAGTTTTTTAACAGATGCAAGGCTGAATTTTAAAGAAAGGGAGTGACAGCCCCTTGTTAGATGTAAATAATTTTGATTCTATGCGCATAGGACTAGCTTCTCCAGAAAAGATTCGTGAATGGTCTTATGGCGAAGTAAAAAAACCAGAAACTATCAATTATCGTACTTTAAAACCTGAACGTGATGGTTTGTTCTGTGAAAGAATTTTTGGTCCTACACGTGACTGGGAATGTCATTGCGGTAAATACAAACGCATTCGTTATAAAGGTATTGTCTGTGACCGTTGTGGCGTAGAAGTAACTCGTGCAAAAGTACGTCGTGAACGTATGGGTCATATAGAGCTTGCTGCACCAGTATCTCACATTTGGTACTTTAAAGGCATTCCAAGTCGTATGGGTCTTATCTTAGATGTATCACCTCGTTCTTTAGAGAAAGTATTATACTTTGCTTCTTATATAGTATTAGATCCAGGCGATACACCTCTTATTAAAAAGCAACTTTTATCCGAAAATGAATACCGTGAGTATTATGATAAATATGGCTCTAGCTTCAAAGTAGGCATGGGTGCTGAAGCGGTAAAACAGCTTTTAGAAGAATTAGATTTAGATAAAATGAATAAAGAATTACGTGAAGAACTTCGTACTTCTAGCGGTCAGCGTAAAGTTCGTGCTATTCGTCGCTTAGAAGTAGTAGAAGCTTTCCGTAAATCTGGCAATAAACCATCTTGGATGATTCTTGATGTAGTACCAGTTATTCCACCAGAATTACGTCCAATGGTTCAATTAGATGGTGGTCGTTTTGCTACATCTGACTTAAATGATTTATATCGTCGTGTTATCAACCGTAATAATCGTTTAAAACGTTTATTAGACTTAGGTGCACCAGATATTATCGTGCGCAATGAAAAACGTATGCTTCAAGAAGCAGTTGACGCACTTATCGATAATGGTCGCCGTGGTCGTGCTGTAACAGGCCCTGGTAACCGTCCACTTAAATCTTTAAGTGATATGCTCAAAGGTAAACAAGGTCGTTTCCGTCAGAACTTATTAGGTAAACGTGTTGACTACTCTGGTCGTTCCGTTATCGTTGTAGGTCCTGAACTTAAACTTCATCAATGTGGTTTACCAAAAGAAATGGCTCTTGAATTATTTAAACCATTTGTAATGAAAAAACTTGTAAATTCTGGACTTGCACACAATATTAAATCTGCAAAACGCATGGTTGAACGTATTCGTCCAGAAGTTTGGGATGTATTAGAAGAAGTTATTAAAGAACATCCAGTTCTTTTAAACCGTGCCCCTACGCTTCACCGTCTTGGTATTCAGGCTTTTGAACCTGTACTCACAGAAGGTCGTGCACTTAAATTACATCCACTTGCTTGTACAGCTTATAACGCTGACTTCGATGGTGACCAGATGGCTATTCACCTTCCACTTTCAGCAGAAGCTCAAGCAGAAGCTCGTATTTTAATGCTTGCTGCTAACCACATCTTAGCACCAAAAGATGGTGGCCCAATTATCACTCCATCTCAGGATATGGTACTTGGTTCTTATTATTTAACAATCCTTCGTCCAAATGCACAAGGAGAAGGAAAAGTATTTACTGGTATAAATGAAGCTATTTTAGCTCATCAACATAAAAATCTTCAATTACAAGCATTAATTCAGGTTCGTATGGAAGGATATGGCCTTGTAAAAACAACTCTTGGTCGTATGATTTTCAATGAAATTCTTCCTCCTGAAATTCGCGATTTCTATCAAGTAACAAAAGTTTCCTTAGAAGCTGATACACCAGAAGCTCGTGAAGCTTTAATTAAAGGCTTAAAAAGTAAAAAGATGGCTGAACCAATCGTTAATAGCGAAGGTAAAGAAATCGTTCCAGCTGATACAGTTGTTGATGCTGGTTATATTAAAAACTTACTTGCTAGTGATGCTAAAGAAGCTATTGTTCATGGTGGTAACTCTGGACAATGGTATCTCGGTTACAAAACAGGTAAAAAAGAACTTGGTAAATTAGTTGCTAGATGCTTTGAAACATTTGGTGGTTCTAAAACTGCTGAAGTAATTGATAATGTTAAAAACTTAGGTTACCATTATGCTTGTCTTGCTGGTATGACAGTTGCTATCTCTGATATCATTGTTCCACCAGAAAAGAAAGAAATTTTGGCAGCTACAGAAAAAGTTGTTAACCGTGTTGAACGCGACTATAATCGTGGTCTTATCACTGAAGACGAACGTTATAAGAAAGTTGTAAAACTTTGGAGCGATGCTACAGATGACGTTGCTGATGCGATGATGGCTAACATGGATACATTCAATAATATCTTCATGATGGCTGACTCCGGTGCCCGCGGTAACAGACAGCAGATGCGTCAGCTCGCTGGTATGCGTGGTCTTATGGCTGATCCATCTGGTAAAATCATCGACTTACCAATCAAAGCAAACTTCCGTGAAGGCTTAACAGTGTCTGATTACTTTATTTCTTCTCATGGTGCTCGTAAAGGTCTTGCCGATACAGCACTTAGAACAGCTGACTCTGGTTACCTCACTCGTCGTCTTGTTGACGTTGCTCAAGACGTTATCGTTCGTGAAGATGACTGTGACGTTGTAGGTATTAACCTCGTACGTGAACGTGCAAAACTCGCTGCATCTTCTAGCGCTGCAATCAAAGAACTTGGCGATAGCTTAAAAGGCCGTGTGCTTGCAAATGATATCGTTAGTCCAAAAACAGGCGAAGTTCTTTATGCTGCAGATACTACACTTGATGAAGAAGCTCTTAATACTATTGGTGAACATAATGTTAGCGAAATCGTACTCAAAGGTTCCGCTATTTATGAAGGACTCAACTCCATGTCCACTGAAACAATAGCTCTTGGTGCTCCTGAAGAAAATGTACGTAAATCCATTAAACATGCTATGATGCATGAAATGCTTGGTAAAAATACAACTGATGCTGTTTATGATAGCACAGGCGCAGAAATCATTCCTGCAAATACACCACTTACAGAAGAATATATCGAAGCTGTATTAAATAGCGATGCGAAAGAAGTTAAAGTTCGCAATAACAACATTCGTGGTATCGAAGTTGAAGCTATTAAAGAAGGTAACGGTATTATCGAATCTCTTGAAGATCGTATTGTAGGACGTGTATTAGCAGAAGATATCATTGATCCTGCTACTGGTGAAAAAATCGCTTCTCTTAACGAAACTGTTACACCAGCTCTTGCTAAAGCAATTTGTAAAGTACGTGAAAAAGTTTCTATTCGTAGCGTACTCACATGTAAATCTCAGCTTGGTGTATGTATTAAATGTTATGGTCAAGACCTTGCTACAGCTAATCAGGTTGAAGTTGGTGAAGCAGTTGGTATCATCGCTGCTCAATCTATCGGTGAACCTGGTACACAGCTTACAATGCGTACATTCCACTCTGGTGGGGTTGCCAGTGACGAAGATATCACACAGGGTCTTCCACGTGTTGAAGAATTGTTCGAAGCAAGAAAACCAAAACATCATGCTATCATTGCTGAAATCGAAGGTACTGTTCTCATTTCCGAAGATAAAGAAATGCGCATAGTTACTATTACACCAGATGAAGGCGAATCTAGAGAATATTTAATTCCATATGGTTCTCGTCTCATTGTTAAAAATGGTGTAAGAATTAAACCTGGTGATAAAATCACTGAAGGTTCTATTAATCCACATGATATCTTACGTATTTGTGGTTTACGTGAAACTCAGCGTTACCTCGTATACGAAGTACAAAAAGTATATAAATCTCAGGGTGTTGGTATCAACGATAAACATATCGAAGTTATGGTTCGTCAGATGCTTCATAAAGTTAAAATTGAAGATTCTGGTGACACTGATTTCCTCCCTGGTGAATATATTGATATCAATAGCTTTGAATCTGCAAATGCTAAAGCTATTGAAGAAGGCGGTATTCCAGCCGTT
Organism: Megamonas rupellensis DSM 19944; assembly: GCF_000378365.1. NCBI lineage: Bacteria > Bacillati > Bacillota > Negativicutes > Selenomonadales > Selenomonadaceae > Megamonas > Megamonas funiformis. The sequence goes on from NZ_KB899581.1 coordinate 48,428, forward strand.
GCTCGTCCAATCCTCTTAGGTATTACAAAAGCTTCCTTGGCAACAGATTCCTTCTTATCTGCAGCATCATTCCAAGAAACTACTCGTGTTCTTACTGATGCAGCTATCAAAGGTAAGGTTGATCCACTTATCGGTCTTAAGGAAAATGTTATCATCGGTAAATTAATTCCTGCTGGTACTGGTATGAGTAGATATAGAAATATTAATGTAGTAGATTTAGATGCTGCTGAACATGAAGCACAAGAAGAAACTACAGTTACTGAATAAGATTAATAAAAAGCAAGATACTTTATTGTGAACTGCACCCCAAAAGTTGGACACAAAACAACTTTTGGAGGTGCAGTTTTTTTATGACTAAATATTCAAATGAATTTAAAGTTAAAGCAATTAAAATGGTTTTAAAAGGAGCTTCTATTTCTCATGTAGCTAAAATTCTAAACATGCCAGATATAGCTCCTCTTTGCAGATGGATATCTCATTATGAACATGGTGGTATTCCACAACTTCTTCATAAAAATCGTAAATATACTCCTATCTTTAAACAAAAAGTTATTGAATATAAATGGCTACATCATTT
>NZ_KB899582.1:0-48119 GCF_000378365.1 Megamonas rupellensis DSM 19944
GCTTGTTTAGCAACATTTGTAGAAAGAAAAACAAGATTTTATGTGGCAATAAAAATAAAAGATAGAACAGCCCCATCAATGCTAAAAGCAATAAAAAAATTAGTGAAAGTACTACCAAAAAAGGCATTAAAAACATTTACAACAGATAGAGGAAAAGAATTTGCATGTTATAAAGAAGTAGAAAAATTAAATATAAAAGTATATTTTGCAGATGCTTATGCAGCATGGCAAAGAGGTAGTAACGAAAATTCAAATGGGTTATTAAGAGAATATTATCCAAGAGAAAACAGATTTAGGGAAAATATCTAATGATGATTTAATAGAAAAATTAATATTATTAAATAGTAGACCAAGAAAATGTTTAAATTGGGATAATCCATTTAATTTATTTTTAAAAGAAGTGTCGCACTTGGATTGACAATTCATCAAAATTATTAAAATCACATTCTATAATCATTTTATTTGAAATATCATTAATAACTTTTCTCCAATACAATTTTTTTCTATAATTCATTAAATAAATTTCTACCAAGCAAATTGCATTAATAGGTAGATTCTTTAATTTTATACAGAGTGCCTTATAATACTTATTTTGTTCCCTATAATCTCTATATCCTTTTATGAAAATATTCATACATGATTTTGCACTCATAACATAAATATTATTATTATCTTTAATAATTCTATTATTATTTATCTCATACAATGTTCGTTCTACTAAATTTATTAATTCTTTCTCCATATATTTTACTAAAACAATTGTATTTATTACATTATACATATCTTTTTCTGATATGGTATTCCATATTAATGCATAAAATTTTTTAATATATATATAACGTTCATTATCCAACTCACCATCTAAAGGAGCAATTGTAGCATTATCCGTTTCTAAAGAAAAAAATTTCGTAATACGTATCTTCTTTAATTCAGATTCATTTTCTGATAATTCTTTGTCATAATGCTCAGGAATTCCACCTATTTTTATACACCTAAATAGAATAAAAAGTTTGAACCAATGATATATTTTAGATAAATTATTCTTGATGTCTAATTCTTTCTGAGCAAATAAACAATAGAAATCTTTAAACTCTTGCTTCAAAACATTATTAGATTGCTTTCTATCTCTCATATAAGCATCTTTAGTTTTTTGTGAATAATATAAAGGTCTACAATATTTAATTAATATATCAAAATTTATATCATTCTTATTTTCTTCACACGTATCAAAGTATTCTTTAAGAGTTTTATCATTAACTTTTAGACAATCAAAGTTAAATACATATTGCTCTTTATCTTTTATATTTATATCTTTTGATAAAAATTCATGTATTTTAAAAAAAGATGCTGGTAAATATATTTCATAACAAATACTATTAATTTTATATTCACACTTTATTAAGTCAAACCAGTTAAACTCTTTATCCATATCTGATGTTTTAGGAATTAGCTCAATTTTAGTTTTTTCTACTTCTTCATTTTCAAGTTTAACGTCATCTGTCATTTTATTCACCTTGACTTTCATCCATATATTAATAATAGTATCAAAAAAAAATATGTCCAATCAAATGTAAAACAATAACTTTAGAAATAAAAACCACCTTATCTGGTAGAGTCAAAATTTATCAATAATACATAAATGTCCAGATGTCCAAATGTCCAGCAATAAAATGGTGTGTAAAAGGGTGTGTTATTAAACATAAAACACACCCTTCTATAATTGGACATATGGACATTAAGACATATACTTATTTTAATAATTAAAAATTACATTAAATGTAATAATTTAGCTCTTACTATACCCTTTACTGATTCATTTATACGATCTAAATGATATCTCTCCATTATTAACAGCATCTAATAAACCTAAATCTACTATAGTCTCTCCCTTAAGACGTTTACTAAATTGTATAGAATCTCTCATCTTACGTCTAAAACGTTCACCAAACATATAAAATACCTCTTATACTATTTTTTCTTTTAAATCTTGCACCATTTTAAAATACAAATTTTTACAACTTATATTATCATTTGCTTCAATATATTTAAGACAAGGTTTTAAATACATTAACCAAATATTCATATATATATCACTAGCATTTGGTAACTTATTAATGGTACTTACAATTTTAGGTGCTATATTATAATACTCTTTTATTAACTCTTTACCATCAGGTTGATTTTTCAACCAATTATCACGGAAATGCCTAAACATAGTTAATTCATAGCAATCATCTGGTTTATTAAAACTATCACATACAGCTGTAGTAATAAAACAGCCTTCGGATTCATTTTCTTTTTGAGATTCATTCAAATTTTTAAGAACATCTTTAGCTACTGTTTTAACTTCATCATTTCCCACAGATATAGCTTTATTTAAATAATCTCTAGCAAAAGATGGATTTTCTTCAACACCTACGCCAATGGCATAACATATACCAAAAATACATAAGGCATCTCCATTATTTTGATCAAGTTCTAAAGCTTTTTTTAATAAAGAAATTCCTTTTTTTTCATCTTTATCAAAGTCTGCATATTCCTCATTAAGACCTAAATATACACTAGCTAAACTACTAGCTGCTAAACTAGAATTATTAACTCGGATATTTCTTTCATAATATTCAACAGCTTTATAATAATTATGTTCACTTAAAAATATATTAGCTAATTCATTCAAAGCTTCTTCTTCATTTTGTTCAGCAGCTACTAGATACCATTGTTTAGCTTTATTAATATTTTTAGGTAAAAATTTTTCAAAATAATATAAACGTCCTAATATTAATGCAGAATTTCTTTCACCTTTAACAGCTGCTTTTTCATAATATTGAATAGCTTTATTTACATTAGCCGATTGATGACACTCTCCTGATAAATATATATATCCTAAGGAAGCCAAAGCTTTCCAGTAACCTTTATTAGCAGCTTTTTGATATAATTTCATAGCTTTATTGTAGTTTATCTTTTCGGAGTTCTCAGAACAATAATAATTTGCGACCTCATATATAATAAAAGGATCTTCAGATTTTTCTAATTTATCAATTTGAGATAATATATTTTTATTTAAGATAGGAATATACTCTTCATTAATATTATAAAAACCTGAACCTATTAAATGTAAATCTGCTAATACATAACCCTCATCACTTAATTGAGCTAATATATTGAATGCCGATTCACCATCTTCTTTTATTTGATCATAGCCATATTCTAAAATCATTGCTGCTAAATAAGCCAATCTTGGACTATCAGCATTTTCAATATTGTTAATTCTATCAATAAACTCACTCATTTTATAATTAACAAATAATCTCTCTAATTTTTCAGCTAATTTATCATTTTTAATATCTTCTTCTTGTTGTACTTGAGCAAAATCTCCAAAAAAGTCTCCACCATCATTATCAATAATAATATCTTCTTTAGTATCATCTATAATATCCTTTTCAGTTATTGTAGATTCATTATTAAATTCCTGAAGAGAATATCCACATTCATGACAAAATTTGCCATTCTTTAATGTTTTAGCTCCACAATTAGGACAAAATTTTAACATAACTTGTACCTCTCATTTTATTAATATTGTATTTGTTTTTGTGGTCTTCTAAATGCTGTCTTTGCTATTTCTGCAAATATTGGTCCACCATTCTCAGGTTTTCCTAAATCAGATATAGACATCTTAGCCCAATCTATAATACCTATATTTTTCCAATCACTATTATTAATACTTTCATAAATTTGATAAGCTTTTCCGCCTATTCCTTTTATTTGATAAATCACTTTATCAATACTGTCATCTTTTTGATTTATTAAATCTGCACCTAACTGATTTTGTTTTCTATCAAACCAAACTGTATCGTAATCTATAAGTAAACTATCTTCAGTTTTATTAGGTAAAGCATTTTTAGATTGTGCTTCTATTGATACATTAGGTGTATTAATTTTTATATTATCGCTTTTATCAATAAGTTTTTTAGCTACAAAAGCTGTAGCCGCAATACCAGCCACTATCGCTCCACCTTTAACTAATGTTTCTGTACGTTCATTCTTTAATTTTTCTATTTCAATTTTTTTTCTATTACTTGAATCCCATGCTTCTACTGCTACTTGAGCAATAGTCCCAAGAATATCTAAACCTGAAAATCCCATTTATTTGTTCCTCCTAACATTAACCTAATCTTCGATTAATTACCCAACTATGAGGTTTATCTCCATTTTTTCTAGGACATTTGCCTGGCTGTGGTCTTCCCATACTTGGTGAACGAGTTTCTTTTTTTCCGCAATAAGTACACATATATTCAATTCTCTTAAATGTTGAAGACATATTTATTCCCTCCTCACATTTTATTTCGCTATATGTTTATTAAAAGTTTTTATAAAATTACAATATCGTATTTATAAAAAAAACACCATTCTCACTAGGGTTAATATTAATACTATAAGTATATATATTTTTTAAATATCGCTTTCTTTCATAATTTCAGTAATATCTACACCTAAACATTCAGATATTCTAAATAATAAATCCATACTGGGTTTTGCATATCCACATTCTATTTTGCTTAAATATTGTGGTGTTATACCTATTTTTTGAGCAAAATCAACTTGTTCAAAACCTCTATCTTTTCGATAATATCGTATTTTATTGCCTAAAAAGGCTAGAATACTTATTCAGATTCTAGCCTTTAATTTATGCTGTCTTAATCATTTGCTTTTGACAATCCATACATAGTGGTTTATTATATCTAGCCATAGAAAATTGCACCACTCTATCACTCGTTATTTCTTCACCACAATTAGCACAAACAGTTATGGATTTTCTAATAGTAGATATTTTCTTTACATTATTAACTATTTTAGAACCTTTATTACCTATTGAAGAATTTTCATCTGTTTTAGTATCTGCTTCAGGATCATCACCTGTAGCAATACATAGACTCATCATATAAGCATATTTTATAGCTGCTGTCTGTGCTTTCATAACAGCTTTATCTCCTGCATCTTGACCACTACCTATACCAAATAAATCAACACATTCTCCGCTTTCACTATCAATTAATTTAATTTGGACATTAACAGTTACCAGATGTTCTGTATTTCCCTTTAGATTGATAACATCAACCATTGAAGCAATTTCTGGTATAACAACACTTGCAATCTTATTCTTAGTTAAAGCAGAATTAACTTTTAAAAGCACATCTTCAGCTGTAGCGTATTTATATTGATGGTACGAGTTCAAACCATTTTTAGCAATATGACCACATTCAATCATTACATTAACCAATTTTTTAGCAATTTTTGTATTTTCCATAATATATACACTCCTTAATATTCATTTGCAAATAATACAGTTACAGTTTCATAGTAATTTTTATCTGTAGCATCAGCTATAATATATATTTTGCCTTTTGAAGTCTTATAACTAGCTAAAATCCTATCGTTATAAATTATCGCTTCATTATTAGATTTAATATCATCAGTTGTTAAGTCTCCCCAATCTTTAGAAATAAATCTCTCAATACAATTATTTATCTCTAACCTGTATTTAGGATCTTCTTTAATATCTTGAGCAATTGTTCTTGTCTGGTAAAAATTAGCTTTGAAAAATGGATTATACATATATTTCACTCCTTAAAAACTAAAGCCAAAGGTATTTAACCTTTGGCTTATTTTCTTTATTTTTTATTATTGCCATTATTATTTAAAATCATGCTAATAACTTGTAATATTAATAAAATGATTTCTTTATTCATGATAAAATTCTCCTTTACGCTATTTTTTCTAATTGTTTAAATTGCTTACCATATGGACAAAAACTGGCAACACTGCAATAATCTTTACATTTACGATCATACCAACGTTCTTTACTATTGCAAATATGAGATGTTTTACCTTTTATTAATGCTTCATTTAATCTTTTTGCTTTAGCTTTCATATATTTTTTTATCCATATATCTGAAATTTTATTTATATGAATTATATATACAGGACTTGTAATATTGCGTTCACTAGCTACTCTTAAATTAAAATCTCTACATAATGCTTGAATCTCCATTCGATTTACTTTAAAGCTTCTTTCTTCAAGTAAAATTCGATAATAATTAAGCTGAATAGCCCAATCTAAAATATGTTTAACTCCGTCAGTTCTCCATTCTTTTTTAGTTTTTGGCTGACCTTTTTTTGTTCCTGTTTTATAGACTTCTCCAGTTGGTACATCAATTTTATAATAGCCCAGTGCTTTCATCAGTTTATATGAAGAAGTGATTTTATAATCTCCGAGTGTATTATCTTCTTTATCAAGGATTTGACCAAATAAATCAAACTTTCCACTAGTAATTTCATCATGCAATCTTTCTTCACTTAGCATATTACCTTCAGTGTAATTTTCATTTAAAGTATGAACAGCACTTCCATGAAGTGCATACATTTGATTTATAGGATCTACAGCATAATCTGTTGTTTTCTTTAAAAAGGTTTCCATTGTTCCTGCTAATAATTCTGTAACTGTTGCATTTTGTAGTTTCCTATTTAAAAAATTGGCAACTGCTCGTAATGTTGGTAAGAACATACATCTTTGAGTATATATACATTTTTTTAGACATTGATTGATATTTACTTCATGACCTGAAGGACAAATAAATCTTGTTGCTGGCATAATAAAACCTCCTGACACAAAAATAGCAGGTATAGCATTTGCTACACCTGCTGTAATTTGTTTATATTATTTAATTTTAATTTTTAAAGCCTCTACATCTTGAATACTTAATCCTGTTCCTTTAACAATAGTATCTACATCTACACCTAATTTTAAAAGATTAATTGCTGTATTGATATTAGCCTTTTTCATTCCTAAAGTAATGCCTTCTTGTAAGCCCTGCTCTAATCCTTCTTCTTTAAATGCACTCATATATGAATAATAATCTCTTATTGCTTTTTCTCTTTGTTCATACGCTCTACGTTCTATTTTATTCTGTAAAAATGTATCTTCAAATTCTACTGCTTCTTTAATTGCTAGAATTGTCATTGCTATTTCCTCAAAATTAAAGCTTTATTCTACTTTTATTTTGTTTATTTCTTCTATACTTAAATTAGTATATTTAGAAATAAGCTTTATATCTACTTTATCTTTTAGCATATTTTTTGCAGTTTGTATAGCTTGCTGATATAAACCCTGTTGCAAACCTTTCTGTAAGCCTTCTTGTAAACCTTCTTCTTTATATGAATTCATATAAGAATAATAATCTCTTATCGCTTTTTCTCTTTGTTCATACGCTCTACGTTCTATTTTATTCTGTAAAAATGTATCTTCAAATTCTACTGCTTCTTTAATTGCTGGAGTTGTCATTGCTATTTCCTCCAATTCTTCTTTACTATATTTTCCTGAAAAATAAGCAATCCATGCTTCAGATGCTCTTATTTTTCTCATATCCTTTAAAGTAAATTTGGGCAATTCTAGAAAATGTATCTCTATATGATCTGTGAGCTTATTATGAGATTTCACATTTAATAGATTATAGATATTATGCCAATCTTGCTCATCTTCCAAATAATCAAATGCTAATAGATTTATAGCTATAGCCTTTTTTAACTTCTTATATTCTGCACCTTTTTCTAGTTGCTCTGAATACATTTTTGACCAATAGTATAATGAACGCTCAGCCATCAATTTAAACGGACAAACTTGTACCTCGATATCTACTTGTGTGCCATCATTCAAATCCGCTCTAATATCTAATTTAGATAATTTACCATCTAAAGTTAATGGTTCATTATCTTTATCTAAAAAAGTTATATCTGTAAAACAATTTTCATCATCTTTATTTAAAATCCCATTTAAAAAGCTAAGTGTTAAATTCTTTCTTTTTTTATCTCCTAGAAGCTTTTTGAAGTATAAGTCATTCAATCTATTAAAATTTTCCATGATATTCACTCCTTACCTCATATTATATCAAAACTTTAAAACGGATACATAGAACTGAATCTATGTATATTTAAATAAAAATCTTCATCATCATTTATTTTATAGACTTTAGTTATTTTCTTTTTAAGTCTTGCTATCATATCTTTTGAAGATAGTTTTACTTTAGGAAACTTTTTCTTGATAAAATCTAAAACTTGACTAAAACTTTCAAAGTATTCTACTATTTGCTCATCATTTATGAAAGCATCTATTTTATATTTAGGATAGAAATATACACCTTCTTCATCAGTATTAATAAAAATATTAAATCCTGATTCTTCAATCAGTGCATATAGCTCTATCTCATTATTATATTTATCTTCAATAACTCTATAGAATACTTCTATATTACCTGTCCATGCTGTTTCAGTTTTAATATAGAAAAAGCTCACAGATTCATCATCAGTAACTTCATCATCACAGCCTACAAAACTATTTCTAAGATCAGACATATTTCTTGATTCATACTCACTATAACCTAAGCTTTCTAAAAAGCCACATATTGAATTGGTTTTACTGTTATTTATATAATCATTAATTTTTTGCCATAAATCATATACAGCCTCTTTATTCTCACTGAAAAATACTACTTGATTATCACTATAATTTGCCATGATATTTACTCCTCTACATCTATTTTTAAATCACCAAATAAGTTACTTTCATTTATATTTTGTATATTAGCTGAAGCTATAACATTTGCTAAAAATTCATTAAAAACTTTTGCTTGTGATAAATTTAGACTGAAATTTAAACTACTATGAGTATCTTCTGTATCTAAATTTATATTCACAAGACCTAGCTTTTCATCATAATGAATATCTCCATTTAAATTATCAAAACCCATACAAATCAAATAATTTGACATAGTCATCTCTCCTTAATCAAATTTTACATATCCTTCTTTTTTTAAACTTATACTCCCTTTTTTGGCAATAATTACATGGTCTAAAAAATCAATACCTAGCATTTCAGATAAATTCATTACTTTTTTAGTAAGACTTATATCTTCATTACTAGGCATTGAATCTCCTGATGGGTGATTGTGTGCAATTATTATTGCTGAAGCCATATTCTTTATAACTACATTAAATATTTCTCTTGGATTGACTACAGACATATTTACTGTACCTCTACTTATACAGCGACTTAGAACAACATTATTTTTTGTATTTAAGACAGCAATCCATAATTCTTCAACTTGTTTATCTTGCAGAAACTCAAAGTAATTTATGGCATCATTTGTTTTCCTTATTAATGACAATTCTTTTGTTCTATAATCCTGCATACGTTTTAAGATTTCTCGTATTGATAAGATTTTTTTTAATCTGTTTTCAGTCATGCCATTTATAGACTTCAATTCAGCCTTAGTAGTATTTAAAACTACATCATAAATGCTGTTATATTCTTTAAGCAAATTTTCAGCACTCTTAATCGGTACAAAGTTACTTAATAATTCTTCATCAGATAAATTTTGTAGGTTCATAGTAAATTCTTCTTCATAAAAATAATAGGCATAGCAATTAAGCTATGCCTATTATTTAGTATTTTATTCACTAATATAGTATACAATTAAAAATTATTAATCTAACAAAAATCACTCGAATTTACGTTTTAATATTGGTAAATATAATACTAAAATAATTGATTCCAGTAAATAAGTTAATATATATGTTAACCAAATACCATTATTTCCATACAAATTCATTAAGATATTTTGACAAACATAAAAGAATATTACAGCTACAAACATCATATTTCTAATAGAAGATGTTTGTCCCACACCCGTATACATTCCATATAATAACAAACCTACACCTGCAAAAATAGGATGTAAGATTATATAAAAACTATACTCATTAGCATACATATATATTTCAGTTAAATTTGTCATCATAGATATAAAATAACTTCTTCCCCAAAAAGATATTATGCTTATAAAGAATATGAAAATAAACAAACATATTAAGCCTATTTTTAAAGTTTTTTCTAATAATACTTTATTTTTATTACCTAAAGCTTTTCCTGAAAATACACTCACTCCATTAGCCATACCATCAATAAAATACACTATAATAAATATTATTTCTAATATAACTGCATTTGCAGCTAATGTTATTGTACCTAAGCTTGCACCTGCTATAGCAAATAAATTATTGATAGTCAATAAACAAACCGTTCTCAACATTAAATCCGTATTTACCTTCATCATAGATAAAAAAGGTTTTATATTTTTTAACTCTTGCAAGTATTCTTTTGTTATATTTAATTTAGCTTTAAAATAAATAGCCAAAAAACCTACTATACAGCCATAAATTTGAGCTATTATGGATGCATAAGCCACACCTTCTATATTCATATCTAATGCAAATACAAATAATATTGATAATATGATATTTACTACATTCATAGAAATTTGCATAAACATAGTATATCGTATAATCATTTGTCCCATTAGCCAACCAAGTGTTACATAATTTAATAAAACAAAAGGAGCTCCCCAAATTACTATATCACAATAAATTCTCATTAATTCTATTACTTGTATTTCTGGTTTCATAAAATCAATATAATAATTAAATAAAATAGGATATATCAGTAAAAATATTCCACTAATAAATATCGCTACAATTATTGGTCTTGCTAAAGACAAAAATCTCAATTTATCACATTGTTTCCCTAAAGCCTGAGCAGAAAAACTTGTAGTAGATACTCTTAAAAAACCAAATAACCAGTATATATTATTAAACAAAATTACACCTAATGAAACAGCAGCAATATAAAAAACCTCTGTCATATGTCCCATAACAGCCGTATTTACTGCTCCTAATATAGGCTGTGTAGCTGTAGCCAACATAAAAGGTATTGTAATCTTTAAATAATCTTTATATGTTAATTGTGATACCATAAAATCTCCTTTTTATTGTTAATTATACTTTAAAACCTATATTCTACCCTTCCAAACCAACGTGTTTTTTCTTTATTATTATCAATATTTTTTCCATTAAAATACGATATTTCACCTGTTAAATTTTTAGCAAATACATATTTTGTACCTAACTCAAATCCTTTTTCTCCTACAAAACTATTTGTATACGTTGGTACAAAAGTAGATAATTGACCTAAATTTTTATATGCTACCCATGTTCCAAATGTATTAGGTTCACTTCTCTTTATACCTTTATAATTCAACTGCATAACATATGCTTTTTCTTGATTATTATCTTTTAATCCATAATCTGATGAATCTAAATTAGACATAGCATATATTGCTCCTAATTTAAAATTATTATCAAATTTATATTCATTTGCTATTTCTAAAATTTGTTGAATTTCTTCTAATTCACCACTTCTTACATTATGATAAGCAACACCTGTCATTAACTTATCAGACATTGGTATTTCAGCTTGTAACCCAACATAATGCATAGCATCATATTCTGGATAATTTTTTAGCATTCCATTATTTTTATCATTATGTGGCGAATCAAAATTTCCTACAGCAGTAGTATAGACAATATCTGATTTTGCATCTTTATAAGTAAATTTCCCACCTTTTAAATAATCATCATAAATCATACCATACCCAATTTCCATATTCGCAAAATCAGCATAATCTATTTTTCCTAAAGAAATAGTTCCGCCAAAAGCTGGTCCTTGTAAATACAGCATTCTATTATAAAAATGATCTTCATCTCTATCTTTATAATTTATATCTACATCTACACGATTTTTTATTTTCCAATCATCACCTAAATTCAAAGTTGGCTCTAATCGCATTCTTAATAAAGATTTTTTTGTCTCTCCTTTTTTCCCTTCTACATTATCTCGACGTATATCATAACGAGTCAAACCTTTTATAGTTAAGATATCTTTATGTTCATCTTTAGATGCTATTTTATCATCATTTTTTTCATCTTCTGTAGATATCTCTAAATCAATATCATTTGCCTCATTTGCTTGAATAGATTGAGCTGATACTGTAGTCATAGATATAGTTAATAAGCCGATAACTAATAACTGTGATAATATATTTTTTTTCATTAAGCAAATACTCCTTTATCAAAACTCTATTATTGAATGAATTAATTTTTTAGCATACTCATCTGTTGTTTTATTCAAATCTTTTACTTTTAAACTTTCTGTGATTTTTCCATCTTTTAAAAATACTACTTCATCACAAAGATATGTTATTGAGGTTAAATCGTGTGTAATAAAAATATAAGTTAAATTTAATTTTTCTTTTAATTCCTTTAACAAATCCATTACTTGCACTTGTGTATGTGCATCTAATGAAGAAATAGCTTCATCTAATAAAATTACTTCTGGTTGACAAGCAACCGCTCTAGCTATACACACACGTTGTAATTGTCCACCAGATAATTGATGTGGAAACCTGTTTAAAAAAGTTTCATCTAAACCAACCATTTCCAATAAATGAACTATTTCTTTTTTTAAATCAATATTCTTTTTAGTTCGTTTTTTATAAACAAATAGTCCCTCAGCAATTATATCTTTTATTTTAAAACGTGGATTTGTTGATGTTGTATAATCTTGAAACACAATACTTAACTTTTCTTGTAATATTTTTTTGTTAGATTTACTTTTATAAATTTCCACATCATTTAAAGTATATATTCCACTATCAGGTTTTAACATTCCACAAATAACTCTACCTAATGTAGATTTTCCACTACCTGACTCACCTAAAATTCCCAAACAAGTTCCTTGAGCAATATTTAATGATATATTAAATAATACTTGTTTTCTTGTCTTACCAAAAAAAGACTCTTGTTTTTCATTTCTAAAACTAACACAAATATCTCTTAATTTAATCACTAATTAATCACTCCTTTTTATCAACAACTTCACGATATTGCTTCATTACTGCTAATTTTTTTTCTACAAGCAATCTAGTATATTCATCTTTAGCATAGTGTAAAATATAATCAAAATTTCCTTGATCTACTAATCTTCCTTTATTCATTACAATAATTTCATCTGCCACCTTAGAAATTGCTCCTAAATCATGTGTAATAAAAATCATAGATGTATTTTTTCTCTCTTTTATATGCATAAATTCCTCTAATATTTCATATTGAGTTATTGCATCTATTGCTGTCGTAGGCTCATCTGCTACTAATAAATCTGGTTTTAAAGCTAACGCAATGCCTATCATTATTCGCTGTAACATGCCTCCAGATAATTGATGTGGATATTTTTCTAACACTTCTTCTGGATCTTTTATCAGCATTTTATTTAATAATTCAATTGATAATTCATGTATTTCTTTCTTACTTAAATTCAAATGCATAGCAAAAGTTTCTGCAATCTGGTCATTTATTTTACAAAGTGGATCAAAGCATGTCATTGGATTTTGCAATACCATTGTTACTTGCTCACCACGTAGTTTTCTTAAACTTTCTTTATTTTCTTTTAACAAATTTTTACCTTTAAATAAAGCTTTTCCTGTAATTTCAAAGTTACGGTCTAATAAACCTAAAATAGCCTTTACTGTTAAAGATTTTCCACTACCTGACTCACCTAAAATTCCCAAACATTGACCTTCATATAATTTAAAATTTAAATTATCTACTAATACCTTTTTTTTCTTTTTTTGTCTTAAAATTACGGTTAAATTTTCTACTTCCAAAATAGGTACGCTCATTAGTTAACCTCCTTAGGATCAAAAACATCACGAAGAGCATCTCCTAGTAAATTGAATGCTGTAACTAAAGCTACAATTGCAATACCTGGTACAAACATTTGTATAGGATTTGTTGTTAATACATGTTTAGCTTCATTCAGCATAGCTCCCCATTCAGGAATAGGTGCTTGTACTCCTAAACCTAAGAAGGATAATGTAGAAATATTTATTATAGCCCAACCAATATCTAAAGTAGCAAGTACTGCTAAATCGGCTGTAATAGATGGCAATAAATGACGACAAAGAATAAATCTTTCTGATGTTCCTACACAACGAGAAAATTGCACAAAATTACAATCACGATATTGGACAACTGATGTTCGTATCATACGTGCATACCATGCCCATTTAATAAAAACATTTGCCAAAATTACATTACGTACATCTATACCTAACAACGCTACTACTGCAAAAACCATGATTTGACTTGGAAAGGATAACATTACATCTACAATACGCATGATTATCTCATCTATAGGCCCTTTAAAATACCCAGCCAATAATCCCATAAATGCTCCTAGTCCAATTGTACCAATCATAGTTAATAAGGCTAAGCCTAATGTTGGTTGTATTCCATATAACATTCTAGACAATACGCATCTACCTAATTGATCTGTTCCTAAAGGGTATTGTGCACTCATTGGAGCAAATTTATTTAAAATATTATTAGCATATGGGTCATTTGGAGCAATCAATGGTGCTAATATACCTAAAATAGCAATTATCAAAATAAAACCACTGGTTAGCATTGCCATTTTATTATGCAAAAAACGTTCTAACATTAAGAAACCTCCTTGCGTAGACGAGGGTCAATTATAGTTTGTAAAATATCAAAAATTAAATTGAAGATAACAAATAAAGTACCTATTAACAATACATATGCTTGAATAATTGGATAATCACGATTGAAAATAGATTCTATACATAATGTTCCTAATCCAGGCCAAGCAAATACATTTTCTACAACAATTGTTCCAGCAATAAGTTGAGGAATACTCATACCAATAGCCACAAAACAGGTCTGCATAGAATTTCGCAAAATATGTTTTGTCAAAATTAAACGTTGAGATAAACCTCTTACATTTGCATATAATACATAATCTTTTTTCATATTTTCTAACATATTATTTCTAATTAAACGAATATATGTAGAAATATATGTTAATGACACTGTGAGTGCTGGTAATATTAGATGTTTTAAACTATTATTTCCACTTGTTGGCAATAAATCCAATTTAATAGATACAAACCACATCAGTAATAAACCAATCCAATAAGCTGGCATAGCTGTAGTCATAAAAATAAAAGCACGCATTACTTTATCAAATAAACTATCTTTATAAACTGCACAAAAAAATCCAATTGGAATACTAAGTAAAATAACTAAAATAAAAGAAGCACCTGCTAATTCTAAAGTAGCTGGCATACATCGCAAAAGTTCTTCAGATACCGTTCTTGATGGATTAGTATAGCTAATACCAAAATCACCTTGTACGCAATTCACCACCCAATCCACATAACGGACAAAAAAAGGCTTATCTAATCCTAATTCACTTCGTACTTCTTGTACGGCTTCTTCAGTTATAACGGGAACTTGTCTAACACGTAAAGCCACCTCTGCTGGATCTGATGGTATTAAATTTATAAAGCAAAAACAAACAAAGGAAATACAAATTAATAATGGTATAGCACTTAATATACGTTTTATTACATAATGTTTCATAAAAACTCCTTTCTAAAAATAAAAGGCTTCTTCTTACTGAAGAAAGCCTTTTATTTTTATTAATAATTATTCTATATACATATCTTGAAACGGTACTTCATATTGAGTTTGCATAAAATGCATTCCTTTCAAATCAGAACGATATATTGCTTTATTACATTCATAAGTTAATGGAATATATACCGCATCATCATGTAAACGAGTTAATACAAATTTGTACAATTCTTGACGTTTAGCCTCATCAGTTGAAATCATAATATTTGTAATTGCTTCATCAATTTGAGCTTTATCTTCTAAGCCTTGCTGTGCAGCATAATCACCATATACAGGAAGTCTCATTGCTGCTAATGAAGATTGTGGATCGTATGGTGTTCCCCAACAAATATTAAATACCATATCAAAGTTTCCAGCTTTCATTTTATCTCTATAGGACTGTTCTTCTTCTCCTGAAATATTTAAAGAAATACCTATTTTACTGTATTCAGATTGTAGATATTCTGCAATAGATTTTTCTGTTACACTATCGCTGTTATATAATAATGATAAATTTAATTTTTTCCCATCTTTCATGCGAATTCCATCATTACCTTTAGTCCATCCTGCTTCATCTAACATTTTTTCAGCTAAATTTGTATCATAAACATAAGGTTTTAAATCAATATTACAATATGGGATAGTTTTCGCAAATAAAGTATCAGCTGGTTTTTCTACACCATAAAAAATTCCATCAGAAATAGCTTGTTTATTAGTAGCATGTTGTAATACTTGGCGTATTGTTTTGTCTTTTAAAATATTATTTGTTGTATTTAATACTATCTGACGAGTTGATGTTGCTTCAGATAAAGCTACTGTAAAATCTGAATTCTCCTCAAATTTCTTAATAGAATCAACATCTAGCATATTTTTACCAAAAATCAAATCAATCTCACCTTTTTCCAAAGCCATTATTCTTGTTTGATTATCTGGTATAACTTTTACCAATATTTTCTTAATTTTAGGTTGTTCACCCCAATAGTTAGGATTAGCTTCAAAAATAGCATATTCATCAGTAACTACTTCTTTTAAGATATATGGTCCTGTACCAATATATTCATTTACACCATTTTTAGTACTACCATTTTTCATTGCTTTAGGAGATATCATTGCAAATGGTCTAGTAACACTCAATTCTGTAAGCATTGGATAATATGGTTTAGTTAATTTAATAACAAAAGTTTTAGCATCTGGTGCAGATACACTATCTAATAAATGCATCATTTCTAACCATGTATGACGCTCTTTATTCTCTATAATTGCATCAAAATTAGCTTTTATTGCATAAGCATCACAAACTTCTCCATCAGAGAATTTTACACCATCTCTAATATGGAAAGTATATGTAGTACCATCTGGACTGATATCCCATGATTCAGCAAGCACACCTTTATATCCTTCATCAGTTAATGTTATCAAGGTTTCATAAAGCATCTCTTGAGCATACATTTCACCAGCATATAAATGTGGATTTAAATCACGAATATCTCTGTAATTAACAAAAACTAATTCATCTTTTGGACGTTCATTTCTAACATTTGAATCAGAACCACATCCCGTTAATAAGCTTGTAGCCATAATACATGATAAAATTGCTGTTGTTATTTTTTTACTAGTCAACTTTTTTAATGGATTTAACATATATTTCCTCCTTATGATAACGATTTTCAACATCAATAATTATATCATAAAAAAAATATATATGTTTATTCTATTTTGTTAAACCTTGGTTATAACAAAATATTATATAGTTTTTTTAAAGTCTTCTAAAAACGACTGTACATGCTGACTTAACTTTTGTCCTTCAACATACACATATCCTATATTTAATATACCTTCTGTATTTTTTATTTTTATAGCTTTTATATTAAAAGGTTCATACTTTTTCTTTTTACTATATATTCCTAATCTACATAAGTCTGTTTTCATTAATAAATTTACCATTGTTGCATCACTATTTGTATAAACTGAATTATTTAAGTTTTCCCATTCAGTAAAACCAATATTTATTTTATCTAAATGATGTTCTAATGAAAAAAAATCTTTTATGCCTTTAATAAATTTTAAAGTTTTTAAATCAGATAACTCTATATACTCCGTATTAAACAAAGGATGTTTTTCTCCTACATATATACAAATAGATTTGCTTCCTAATGGTATAAACTCTAATTTTTTATGAAATAAAATATGTAAAAAAACTTTCATTTGTTTTTCTGCTACATATATCAATCCTATTTCTGTTATTCCTTTTTTTACATAATCTGTTACTTCCTCTATCGAGCCTTGATAATGTTCTATTGATACTTCACCATTATTTTTTTCATAAAAAGTAGTTAAAATATTTGATATAATATCACTTCTATATGTTGCTATTGATAATTTATTACTATTTATAGGTAATGCAATATCTGTCATTAAATGTATATGTTTTAAAATAACTTCAGCATATTGATATATGGTTTTCCCATAAGGTGTTATTTCTATACCTTTATGTGTTCGTTTAAATAATTCTCTACCTAATTCTCGTTCTAAACTATTTATTATTTTACTCACATTGGGTTGTGATGTATACAAGCACTCAGCTGCTTTATTGATACTACCACGTTCACAAACAGCTAAAAAATATTCTAATTGTTTAATCTCCAAAATAATACCCCTCAATACATAATATAATGATTATCATTTATATTATATATCAAAATAAATATATAGTTAATAAAAAAATAATAGGCATAGCAATTAAGCTATGCCTAAATCTTGGTTTAAATCTCTTGGTAACAACACTAATTTATTTTGTTTTATGGATTTTATACTATCTTCTAAAATTGTTCCACCAATTCTTTCAAGTTCTGTAGCACGATTATAATTATCTACATCTTGAGAAGCTCTTGTTACTGCATTAACTAAACCAAACTGACTGAAATCATTATCTATAATAAAATGTCTAAGTACAGAAGCTCTTTCTACTTTATTTAAGATATATTTATCGCCTAAAACTTCTACTGTTTCCACTGGATTATTTCCTGTAGAAATAGTTTTTGCCTGACGCATTTTATCTACTGTTAATAAGAATTTAGTTTCATCAACAGCTGCACTTACGATATCTTGTACTTTCATGAAATATGCTTTGTCATCAGCTTCTAATGTTTCATCAGAATATAGTTCATATGCATTGTCTGTATCTTCTACATTTCTTCCTGTATGATATTTTTTATGAGCATAATCTCTGCTAATCATGCCATTTTTACATACTAAACGATAAACAAGTGGCTCAACTTTTGAAGCTCCAAGACCAATCTCACTATTACTTACTACAAAACCAGCTTGTACAATATCTCCCTTTGCAATTTCTGCCTTCATTGATTTATTGATTACCTTTAAATACAGATGAGTTTCTGTGATATCACAGCTTGCTATAGTACAATTTTTCATTTGGGCAATAACTGGTAATATATGGTCTACAAGCTCAAGGTTATCTAATCTACGATAACGATTAGATAGAAAAGCTCGTAAGTTACCATCTAATGTACGAAGCATACGTTTTTCACTTTTTAGTTTTAACCAACCATTGATATTAGCATCTAAAAGCATTGGAAAATCTGTTCTCATTCTTTCATAATACTTAAACGGAATATTCAAACGTTCTGCAATTTGGCGGTGAGCAATTTCTGTTACTTGATAATCTAAAAGGTCGGTTCCTGTATTTACAGTGATTATAGTTTTTCCTTTTTCTGTATTGGCTGTCAAACTTCTTGTATCTGCTATCAAATCCTTTCTCATTTCACGTTGACGCATAAGTTCTCCATAAAGACTTTCAATTGATTTTAAACCTTGTTTCATAATACATTCCTCCTAAATAAAATTGGGCATAAAAATAAGCCCTAGCACATTTGTACTAGAGCTGAGTATAGGATAATTATCATTAATATAATATATAACTGAAATTTTTTAGTTTATCAAAAGGAAAACTTTCTTCATATTAAACAAAGAGATATAATTTAATTAAATAAAAAACTGGAGGTAATAAAATGATAGAAATTCTAAATATAATAGCACTTATATTTATCCCAATTTTCGCAGTTATTGTTGGACAAAGATTGCAAATTAAACATCAAAAACGAAATGATAAAATGCAGATATTTAAAATATTGATGACTCATCGTATTTTTGGCTGGACAAATGAAAGTGTTCAAGCTTTGAATTTAATTGATATTGTTTTTGCAGATGATGAAGCTGTTAGAAAGCAATGGAAAGTTTATCTTGATAAACTTTATGTAGAGAATCCAACAGATACAGAATTATCTAAAATAAAGATAGAACATGAAAAACTTTTAGAGACAATGGCTAATGCATTAGGATATAAAGATATAATTACATGGGAATCTATACAAAAACCATATATTCCCAAAGGTATGACAGAATCTATACTTCAACAACAAATGGATCAAAAAAATCAATCTGTTGTTATGGAAGAAATGAAAAATATGATTAAAACAACTAAAAATAGAAATAAACCTACAAAAAGAACATCTATGAAATAAAATTAATATAAAAATAAGCCCTAGCATTAAATTATTAGGGCTTATTTTTATTAATATTTTATGCTATAAATGCATTTGAATTAATTTGTTGTATGATAGTTCTTATGCCTGCAAAAACAGATATATCAGGGAAAATATCAATTACACTGCCTTTATCTGTGAAAGGTGTTTCTTGTAGAACAGATAAATCTTTCATCATTCCATTTTGAACGATATATTCAATTATCTTATTTACAAAATAAATCTGTCTACTATCTAAATTAGTTTCATTTAGATATCTAGAAAAAGCTTGTTTAGCAGCATTCATATCTAAACCAACAATTTCTCTGACGAATTCTCCTAATGGCTTGTCTTTATATTCTTTTTTATAATCTTCTTGTGTACCAAGTTCATTCCAAAGAATTCTTTCTAAATCCTTTATATCATCAGTTGTTAAAGGCTGATTAGTTTTTATCTTAGAAATAACTTTTTCATTTTGATGCTGACGAATATAATATTCCGCTTTCTCTTTATAATTTTTTAAATCGTCATTTTCTAAGTCAGATTCATTCCATGTTTTTGATAAAATCTCATCATTAAAATCAGTTTCAAATATCATTTGTGATTTTGGTATATATTTCATTAGATTACGTAATCTTTCTCTAATATCTTCAAATTTATTAATACCAATATCATCATTCAAATAATCTGTATTTAAGATTTTATTTATGATATCTTTTTGCTCTATAATCTCTGGTATATTAGCTATTTTAGAAATGCTTTTTACTTTATCTTTCAAATCTTTATATCTTCTACCATCTTTTTTATTCATTAAATAAGCTAATTCTATACCATACATTAAAGCATCAAAACGTAAAGCAATAGCATTATCTTCTTCAGGTTCAATCAAAGGAGCCAATTCTCTTTTTATATCTAAAGTATTTTCATAAGTAATTAATTTATAACTTTCAGGGTTAGAATACATTTCCACATATTTCAAATGTTGTTTTCAGCAAAATTACTTTTATCTAATTTTCTAACCTTATTGACCATACTTTCAACTAAAGAAGCTCTAAAAGCAATTAAATCATCTGTTTGATACGCTATATCCTGTAATTTAAAAGCTATATCAAATTCTAAAGAGAAAATACTTCCTTGTATGGATAATTGATTTTTTGTTGCTTTTCCCTTATTTAATCGGAAAAAGTCAAAGTTTCCACAGAAATCAAAGATATAAAATTTTTCTTTATCTTTACCATCTAATAAGTTTGGACAAAGTCTTGTACCACGTCCTATCATTTGCCAAAATTTAGCTTTACTCATTACTTTTTTGAAAAATACTAATAAATTATACTAACAAATTTTTTATATTATAGATTGTATTATTCAATAAAATTCTCTTAAAAAAGTTCATGTGCCCAAAATGTGCCCAAATCTTAAAAATTTACTTTTTTAGACAGCAAAAAAGGCTTTACAGAAAACCTGTAAAGCCTTGAATTTACTAATGGTGCCGAAGGCCGGACTCGAACCGGCACGTAGGGGACTACGCTTGATTTTGAGTCAAGTGCGTCTGCCAATTCCGCCACTTCGGCATGTTGTGCTAAACAACAGTAATATTATATCATTCTATAATTATACTGTCAATATAAATAATTATCTTAACTTAATTAAATATATCTATTATAATGTTAATATATTTTTTAATATGAAAGGATTTTTTTATGTCACCAAAATCTGTTTTTCTTACTTTAATAATTATTTTATCTTGTATTATTTACTTACCTTCTATAACTTATGCTCAAAATAATACAAATACCCAAAATACCACAACTAATACTACTACTTATTTACATTTACCAGAAAAAACTACTATGCAAATAATAAATATAGATAATTTAGACAGTAAAACTAATCATAAATACGATTTAATCAACTTCCGTCTTCACCAAGATTTAGTTGTTAACAACGAAATCATTTTACCTAAAGATACAAAACTTCAAGGTATGATTACTAAAATCCATGGCAGTAGATTGCTTGGGGAAAGTGCTATTATCCGCATAAAATTAAATAATATCACCTTAACTGATGGCAGTATTTTAGAATTTCCTTGCGATTTAAAATTAAAAGGTGGCAAAAATTATGCCAATATAGCAAGTAGTATTATCGTTCCTTTTTCAGGTTTACTATTTAAAGGAAAAGAAGTTTCTTGTCCATCTGGTAGCATAATTGAATACAGTTTTGAAGAATAAAAAATGGCAATAGGCTTAAAAAAAAGTCTATTGCCATTTTATTTAAATATCTAATTCCAAACTAACTGGACAATGGTCACTACCAAAAAATTCATTGTGAATGCCAGCTTCTTTTATATTTGCTTCAATATCTTTAGATACGATAAAATAATCAATTCTCCACCCAGCATTATTTTCACGAGCTTTTCGCATATATGACCACCATGAATAAATGCTTGTTTTATCCGGATAAAGATAGCGGAAAGTATCGACAAAACCTGCTTGTAATAATTCGGTCATTTTACTGCGTTCTTCATCAGTAAAACCTGCACTACGGCGATTTGTCTTAGGATTTTTTAAATCAATCTCTTTATGAGCAACATTTAAATCTCCACACATCACGACAGGTTTTTGCTTGTTTAATTCAACTAAATAATTGCGAAAAGCATCTTCCCACTGCATACGGTAATCCAAGCGCTCTAATTCTCGCTTAGAATTTGGTGTATATACGCAAACCATAAAGAATTTATCAAATTCTAAAGTAATTACACGACCTTCATGGTCATGTTCTTCTATATCTAAACCATAACTTACATTTAATGGCTCTACTTTAGTAAAAATAGCTGTACCTGAATAACCCTTTTTTTCTGCACTATTCCAATACTGTTTATATCCCGGTAAGTCTAATTCTAATTGATGAGGTTGCATTTTTGTTTCTTGTAAACAAAAAATATCTGCATCTAAAGTTTGAAAAGTTTCCATGAAACCTTTATTCATACAAGCACGAAGACCATTTACATTCCAAGAAACAAATTTCATAAATTATGCCTCCTGTTTTGCCATTTGTGCCAAAATATTAGCAATAGCTCCAAACTCTTCCATAGTCAAAGTTTCTCCGCGACGAGTTGCTTCTATTCCAGCTTTATCTAATACATCAGCGATGATATTTTTATCTACGCCCATGGATTTTAAAGCATTATTTAAAGTCTTACGACGTTGACCAAAAGCTGCTTTTACCACTCTAAAGAACATTTTTTCATCAATAAGTTCTACGGCAGGAATCTGTCTAACTTTACAGTTCACTACTACAGAATCCACTTCTGGAGGTGGCATAAAAGAACGTGGTGGTACATATAAAGCGATTTCAGGCACTGTATAATACTGCACTGCTACAGATAAAGCACCATATGTTTTACCGCCTGGCTGTGCTGCCATACGTTCTGCTACTTCTTTTTGTACCATTACTACGATATCTGTTATGGGCAAATGTTTTTCGAGCAAAGCCATGATAATTGGTGTAGTAATATAATATGGCAAATTAGCTACTACTTTAAATGGTTTATCCCCCATGATTTCTGGAATATTTACTTTTAAAATATCTCCTTGAATAACACGCACATTGTCATAAGCCTCTAAAGTATGTGCCAAAACTTCTGGCAATCTTTTATCTAATTCTACACAAGTAACCTCTGCTCCAGTTTCAGCTAAAGCTTGAGTCAAAGTACCGATACCAGGGCCGATTTCTAATACTCTATCATTTTCCTGTACATTTGCTGCATCTACAATGCCCTGTACAATATTAGCATCTATTAAAAAGTTTTGTCCTAAGCGTTTGCTCATATGAATGCCAAAACGCTGTAAAATATATCTTGTAACCTTCTTATTAGCAATAGTAGGTTGCTTCATTAATTAAAATTCCTCCAATTTATTATTTATTTCCAACTTCATTAATATCATTTTCTGAATTTAATTTTGCTAAAGCTTGATTAAATTCATCTCTAGTAATTCCATAATTATTTAATCTGCGTAAAAAAGTTTTAGCATTGGCAAAACCAATTCCTAAAATAGCACCTAATTTTGCCCTACGAACACCAGAATTTGCAAAACCATTTAAGCGATTTAAAATTAAATCAGTAGCACTAAATTCATCACTAGGTTTCCAATTCATTGTACGCACTTTAGCCAATGCTTTACGAATAGCTTCAGGACTTGCCTGCTCTATACCGATATCATCATTTGCAGTAGCTTCTTCACAAGGTACAAAAGCGTGCTTTGCATTAGGAAATCTTCTTGTTAAATATGTGCGAATTCGCTCTCCAGCTGAATCTGGGTCAGTTAAAATAATAATGCCACGTTTTTCATAAGCAGCTCTAATATTTTTTATAGTCTTAGGCAATAAATTAAAACCTTCTGTGATAATACAATCAGCTTCAACTGCTTTATTAATGGCTACAACGTCCATTTTTCCTTCTACAACTAAAACTTCTTTTATCATTAAAAACCTTCTCACTTATTTTTCAACTAAACTAAAATATTACAAATAAACTCATATTTTTTTAGTATAACAAAAATATATCAAAAAACGCAAGTAAAAAGCCATATACTCTAGACAAAAAGAGCCTGTAAACTTACAGACTCTTTTTCATCTTTATATATAATTTTCTATCTATCCTACTATTTTAAATCAATTTATACAAATATCAATCTAAAATATAAACTTCTACACCACGACGACCAAAAGCTATAGCTTGAGTATAATCTTCCATACATAAATCAATCATATAGCCATTAATCGCACCGCCAGTATCTGCTGCAATAGCTTCACCATAACCTGGAATATATACACGTGTTCCAAGTGGAATAATATCTGGGTCTACAGCTACTACACCATAACGAGCAGGAATACCAAGCGCCGTATATCCAGCACCGCCACCATCATAAGGTAAATATGCACTAGCTTCCATATACAATACTTGAGAATATGATCTCAAACCAATAGTATTCATCGGTTCTGCTGTGCCTTCACGAACAACCTGATTTACAGGACGAACTAATTGAGAAGTTTGTACTACTTCTTCTCCCACTTTAATACCTTTATGATATTTTTCTCTAACTAATAATCTATTTAAACCATTTCTTCCAGCTTGAATTACTTCTTCATTACCACGGATCATAGAGCTATCTGGCTCTTTTATCACCTGATAATTTTGTACTTCATCTCTTAATACTAATTTACTAGAAACATTTAAAACTTTTACTTTTGCATCAGTATGTAGCTGAGTATCTTTACCGCCCTCAACAAAATACTTATCTTCATCTAAATTCATTGAAGATATCAATTCTCCCACAGTTTTCTTTGTGGTTTTTACTACTTTTGTATCTCCATCAATTTCTACAGTTACTGGCATTGCACGATTAATTGTAATTACAGCATTATCAGTTATATTACCTGTAGATACTGTATAATCATCTCCATTATCTAACTTTATACCAGCTTGCTTCAATATATTCTTTGGATTATCATAGACCGTATTGACTACCATTTTATTACCATCTGCTACAATTGTGACATTTTTATTTGCTGTTACAAATCCAGTTAATGTAGCCATTGCAAAACATAAAACCACTACTGCAGTTAGTTTACATTTTGTTAAATTGTGGCTTAATAGGTTTTTAAAATCCATTGAATTCCTCCTTTACGAAAAGATATTATACCAAGTATTTACACTTGTGTCAAATTTCTTCATAAATATGTAACATTTGTACTTGTAAAATTGTAAATTGTAATCTAGTAAAAAACCTTATAAATAAAGGATTTTTCTATGTGTTTACACCTAAAATATGATGTATTTCATGTAAATAAATAAGGCATTTAAATGCAAACGGCTCATAAAAATAAATACAGAAATTTTACTTATAATTAATCTATTTCACATATATATCATTTATTGTGTTTTTTGTATAATTATTAATTGCATATATAATTCTATTCTATAAAAATTAATATTATTTATATAAAAGCAAGATAAAAAAGCTTTTCTTTAAAGGAATTTAATTTCCACTTAAAGAAAAGCTTTTATTTTATAAATTAAATACTTCTATAGCATTTTTAGTTGTTTGATTTGCTACTTCTTCTAAAGAAATATTTCTAATCTCTGCTACCTTTTCTGCTATATATTTTACATATGCTGGTTCATTACGTCTGCCACGTTTAGGAACAGGTGCTAAATATGGGCAATCTGTTTCTAAAAGCAATCTTTCCAAAGGAATTTTTGCCACTATTTCTGGCAATTTTGCTGAATTTTTAAAAGTAAGCGGTCCGTCAACACCTAAGAACCAACCCATCTTTAATAATTCTTTTGCCATTTCATAGCTACCAGAAAAACAATGTATTGAGCCTGTAAGCCCTTTTCCTTCTTTTTTCAAGATTGCCATAGTATCACCATGAGCATCACGGTCATGTATGCTAACTGGCATATGCATTTGTCTTGCTACATCTAATTGACGAATAAATACTTCACGCTGAACTTCACGAGGAGCATTTTCATAATAATAATCTAAGCCAATTTCACCTAAAACTTTAACCTTTGGTAAAGTCATAAGTTCTGCTAAAGTATCATAATCTTTATTGCTTTGTATGCTCAAAGCTTCTTGTGGATGTACTCCAGCTCCTGCAAAAACACCATCAAAATTATCTGCAATTTTAATAGCATTAAATGAGGACTCCATAGTATCACCCATAGTAATAATTCTTGTTGTACCTTCAGCTTTTGCTCTAGCTATTACTTCTTGTCTATCTTCTTCGTATTTTAAATCATCAAGATGTGCATGTGTATCTACTAACATTATTTCACCTTACTACCTACAGGCATTGTAGTTTCTACTATTTGAAGTTCATCGCCTTTAGAAGCAGCTAAAAGCATACCATGGCTCATTACACCACGAAGTTTTGCAGGTTTTAAATTAGCAACTAAAACTACATGTTTGCCAATTAAATCTTCTGGTTTGTAGTGTTTAGCAATACCAGATACTACTGTTCTTTCTTCATCGCCTAAAGAAACTTGTATTTTCATGAGTTTATCTGTTTTTGGCACAGGTTCAGCAGCTAAGATTTCTACTACACGTAAATCAATTTTGCTAAAATCTTCTATGCCAATCATGCCATCTTCATTTTCTTTGGCTTTTTCTGGAGCTTTTTGTTCTTCTTTTTTAGCTTTTTTATTTTCTTTTACTTCTTTTTTAGCTTCTGGTTTTTCTTCTTCGATTTCAATACGAGGGAAGAGCTGTTCTGGTTTATTGATTTGAATACCTACAGGAGTTTTGCCCCAACCTTCGATATCGCTGATGCGAATTTCATCAAAGTTTTGTGGTAAATTCAATTGAGCCCAAATACGACGAGCTGTAGTAGGAATGAATGGCTCAATCATTACACTGATTGCACGTAAGCTTTCTACTAAATCATAAAGTACACGATTTAATTCAGCTTTTCTAGCTTCATCTTTACCTAAAACCCATGGAGTAGTTTCATCAATATATTTATTTGTACGGCTGATAAATGACCATACAAGTTTGATGCTATCGCTGAGTTTCATATTATCCATGTAGTTTTTATATTCAGCAATAGTTTTTGTAGCATCATCAATTAATGCTTGGTCTACTTCACGAATATCGCCAGGCTGTTCGATAATGCCTTTATTATATTTATTAATCATACTGAGTGTACGATGTAATAAGTTTCCAAGGTCATTTGCAAGGTCAGAGTTAATGCGAGAAATCAAAGCATCACGAGAGAAGTTACCGTCTTGACCTAAATTGATTTCACGAAGTAAGAAATAACGGATAGCATCTGCGCCAAATTCGTCAATTAAGCCGATTGGATCGATTACATTTCCTTTAGATTTACTCATTTTATCGCCATCAACTACAAGCCAACCATGACCATATACTTTTTTAGGAAGTGGTAAATCAAGTGCCATTAAGATTATTGGCCAAATAATTGTATGGAAGCGAACAATTTCTTTACCTACAAGGTGAAGGTCTGCTGGCCAGAATTTGTTGAATTTTTCTGGGTCATCTAAATAACCAATTGGTGTTAAATAGTTTGTAAGTGCATCAAACCATACATAAATTACATGTTTTTCATCAATTGGCACAGGAATACCCCAGTCAAAAGATGTACGAGAAATACATAAATCTTCTAAGCCTTGTTTAATGAAATTAATCATTTCATTTCTGCGAGATACTGGCTGAATGAAATCTGGATTTGCTTCAATGTATTCAAGTAAGCGATCAGCATATTTAGAAATCTTGAAGAAATATGCTTCTTCTGCTACTTCTTTCACTTCACGATGGCAATCTGGGCATTTACCATCAACTAATTGACGTTCGAGCCAGAAGCTTTCGCAAGGTGTGCAATATAAGCCTTTATATGCACCTTTATAAATATCGCCTTTTTCATAAATGCGTTTGAAAACTTCTTGTACTACTTTTTCATGGCGTTTTTGTGTAGTACGAATGAAATCGTCATTAGAGATATTTAATCTTTTCCATAAATTTTGGAAGCCTGCAACTATTTTATCTACATATTCAATAGGTGTAACACCTTGTTCTTCGGCTTTCTGTTCAATTTTTTGACCGTGTTCATCAGAACCAGTTAAGAAAAATACATCAAAATCGGATAAACGTTTATAACGAGCAATACTATCTGCAATTGTTGTACAATAAGCATGACCGATATGAAGTTTTGCACTAGGATAATAAATTGGCGTAGTTATATAAAAAGATTGTTTAGCCAACAATAATTCCTCCTTTAAAAATTTGTATCTAATTTATTATACAACAAATACAAAAAAATCCATAATAAAAATATTAACCTACTAATAATCTATGGTATAATTAAAGAAAAAGTATAAAGGTGGCGATACTATGAATACTATGAAATCGAAGCATTTATTAATTTTACTATTATCTTTATTTGTATTTTGTTTTAGTAGCACAGTTTTTGCTAATAAAGCACAAGATGAAGCCATTGATTACCTCAAACAAGCTGTAGAAAATACTGCTAATGCTAAAAATTTGACTTATAAAATCAATTTATCTATGACAAGTCCACTTGCTGATGGTGATATCATTGTCGATGGTAAATACTCTGAATTAATGAATACATCTGGTAATATGAATATTTCTTTTAATAGCTGGATAGATACTATTAAATTTGAAGCTACAACTCAATTTTATACTGAGATTGCTGATAATAATTTAAATCAATATTTAAAGATGAAAACAACTCCTCTCATCAATGATATAAATCCTGACCAATGGTATATATCTAGTACAACACTTGCTGATAATGCCAATGAATTATTCTCCCAAAAAAAACAATTTAATTTAGATAAATTCACTCAAAATATCACTAATATATTTATGTATGATGTGAATAAAAATACTGCTAAAATCTATGTAACTTATACTAGACCAATTTTAGATGAAGGCATGAAGGCAGAATTAAAAACTCTTTATGCTAAAGATGATAAACAAAAGCAAAATTTAGAAAAACTAGATAATCTACTAGCCAAAAATCCTCAATTAGTAGAAAGTCTTGCTAAACCTAGAAAAATTTCTTATGAATTGACCATTGATAAAAAATCTCAATCCATAACTAATTTAAAAACAGATTTCTCCAATAATATTCAAGAATTTGGTAATGAAGTTTTAGATAGTATTCCTGATGAAGAATTTTCTGATGTGAATGGTTATGTATTGCGCAATACATTTAAAAATTATCTAAATCTCAGCAAATTCAATTTAAATATTAGAATTTCTCATCTAAATAACACTACAGTTGATGAAATTCCTCAAGAAGTAAAAACTTCTGCACTTCCACTTCCTGAAACAGATTTACCTCAACCAACACAAACAACTCTATTATCTAAGCTTTAATAAAAAAACTCTGTTATATCCAAAATATCAATTTAGATATAGCAGAGTTTTTATTTTATATCAAATACATAAAATATCAATCATCTTTTAATAATGCTTGATAAATATCTCGTCTACTCATATTTAAAGCTTTTGCAGCCATACGCATGGCTTCTTTTTTGTTTATGCCCTTTTCCATTAAGTCCTGCACATATTTCACAGGAGAGATATCTTCTTTTGTATCTTCTTGTTCATTTAACATTTCTTCAGTAATTCCAGATACAATAACTACAAATTCACCACGAGGTTCATTTTCATGGAAGAAATTTACCAATTCTTCTAAAGTGCCACGATTAAATTCTTCAAATTTTTTCGTAAGCTCTCTACAAGTTGAAGCCTGTCTATCTTTACCTAAAACATTCATTAATTCTTTCAACATATCTTTTAGATGATATGGTGTTTCATAAAAAATCAATGTTTCTTCTCTAAGTTTTATAGACTCTAATAATTCTTTGCGCTTTTTACTTGTCTTGGGCAAAAATCCTATGAAAGTGAATTTTCTTGTATCTATACCAGAACAAATAAGTGCCGATAAGGCTGCATTTGCTCCAGGAATAGGCGTTACTTTTATACCTTCTTGTATCGCTAGTTGTGCTAAATGCGTACCAGGGTCAGCAATTCCTGGAAGACCTGCATCACTTACTACAGCGATATTTAATCCTTCTTGAAGTTTTGTTATAAGCTGTGGCCCTTTTTCAAATTTATTATGTTCATGATAGCTTGTAAGCGCTGTATGAATATCATAATGTGATAATAATTTTCGTGTGTTTCTTGTATCTTCAGCTGCTATTAAATCTACTTCATTTAAAATTCTAACTCCACGATAAGTCATATCTTCTAAATTTCCAATAGGAGTAGCTACTAAATATAAACAGCCATTTTTATTTTCTACCATATATATTCACCTCGCCTCTTACAATCTATCTGGATAATAATATTCCATTAATTTTCTTGTATAATCACCATTATCTTCATGGACAATAAGCGCTGGCTCTACACTCAATCCACCTGGAGCGCCTTCTTTGACACCTTCAATCAAGACTATATTCGGTGCTTTATCTCGTTTTGGTTGCACTAATTGCAGTCTTTTCGCTTCAATATTATATTTGTGAAAAGCCACCATGATTTCGCCTAGTCGCTCTGGCAAATGTACCATGGCAAAACGACCTTTTCTCTTCAATACAAAACTACCTGCACGCACTACATCATCAAGTGTAGCTGTTATTTCATGTCTAGCTCTTGCCACTCCATCTAAAATATTTAAATGACCTTGATTTATTTGACGATAAGGTGGATTGGATACAACAAAGTCCATAGATTGAGGTTTATAATACTCTTTTATCTTGCATAAATCGCCTTCTTGAACGCAAATCTTGTCTTGAAGCTTATTCATGACCATATTGCGTTTGGCAATTTCACAAGTTACAGGATTTATCTCCAAAGCGTCCATTTTCATCGCTCTATTGGATAATAATAAGGGGATAACACCTGTTCCTGTGCCTAAATCTAAGCCTTTAGCATTTTTACGTACAGTTACAAAATGTGCCAATAATACAGCATCAATGGAAAAACAAAATTCTTTATTATTTTGAATTATTTTCAATCCGCCAGCTAATAAATCATCTATACGTTCATTTTCTTTTAAATTTAAATTCCAATCAGATATCATCGTCATCTTTTTCTACAACATCTTCCCATGAAGCCACAATAGTTTTCTTAGAGTCTAATAATACAGTTACAGTGCGTTTTTGCATATTGATAGAAATAGCTTTTCCTTCGCCTTCCATAGATACTACACGACTACCTTGTTTTGGCGGAGCAATAATACTATTTTGTTTGCAACAACCTTGGTATAAATCATTTTCATATTTTAAACAACACATCAAACGACCGCAAATACCAGATATTTTTGTTGGATTTAAAGATAAACTCTGGTCTTTCGCCATACGAATGGATACTGGTTCAAAATCGCCTAAAAAAGTAGCACAGCAAAGTGGTCTACCACAGCAACCTATTCCACCTAATAATTTTGCTTCATCACGTACGCCAATTTGACGAAGTTCAATACGAGTATGGAATACTGCTGCCAAATCTTTTACTAATTCTCTAAAGTCAATTCTACCTTCAGCAGTGAAGTAAAAAATTATCTTATTCACATCAAGAGTATATTCTACGCTGATGAGTTTCATTGGCAATTCGCGCAAGCGAATTTTTTCTTCACAAATAGCATAAGCTTCTTTTTCCTTTTCGCTGTTTTCTGCCAACTTATCAATATCTTCTTGTGTTGCTTTTCTTTGTACATCTTTTAATGGCTGTACAACTTCTGAATCTGGTACATCACGTGGCCCTATAACAACTGTTCCAAATTCAACACCACGAGCAGTTTTTACTACTACGCCATCACCTTGGGATAATTCCAATCCACCTAACCCAAAATAATATATTTTACAAGCTTTTTTAAATCTTACACCTACAACGGTCTGCACAAAGTGCCCTCCTGTCTATTTCTCGTTTATTTATTTTGCCAATCTAAAATAAATTTCTGCAAGATGAGTTTTATATCTGCATTAGAATTTAACCGTTTTAAAATCTCTTCTACTAAGGTCAATTTAGTTAATAGATTAACTTCATCATACTTGTTTTGTATATTCAATAAATCATCTTTTATATCCTGATTATAAATAATATCACTATCTTTATTAACCTTCATCAGTAATAAGTCTCTCAATAGCATTTGTAAATGACTCATTATATCATTTATCTTATTTCGCTCAAAACTTGATAATTCATCAATAAATGACCATATATCTTTTATGGAAAAATTGTCTTGAAGACAAGATAATGCCTTTTGTCTTAAGGCTAGAGCATCATCATCAATAAATTGCATAGCTTTTAATATACTGCCACCAGACAATCTAGCAATGATTTTAGCTTTATCTTCTTCAATCTGTATTTTTTGTTGTAAAACCTTCGCCACATCTAGATAAGAAAGAGGCGCAAAATATATCTTCATACAACGCGATAATATAGTAGGCAGTATCATATCTTTATTAGAAGTGATTAAAATAAAAAACACTTCGCCTATTGGCTCTTCTAGAGTCTTAAGCAAACTGTTTCCTGCTGTATCATTTAAATATTGAGCATCATTTATAATCACCACTTGTTTATCTGACAGATATGGCGATAAAGCTATTTTTGCTTGTATTTGACGAATTTGCTCAATCTTAATCAATTTTCTTGTTTTACCTTCTGGCTCCAAATAATAAAAATCAGGGTGATTTTGTTCATCAAACATCTTGCAAGAATTACAATAACCACAAGCCATATTGCCTTGTTGCGAATTACAGCAAAGTAGCGATTTAGCTAACATCTTAGCCGTCAATAATTTACCAATACCATCAATTCCTGAAAATAATAAGGCATGAGGCAATTTATTTTCTTGCAATAATAATTGTAAATCCGCTTTTATTTGCTCATGCCCATAAATATTTTGCCAACTAATCATCTTAATTTATGTAGATAAACTTATCTAAAAGTTCATCTATTTGTTTGTGATATTGTGTCAAAGATACTGTATCTTCATTTTCAATACATTGATTGATATTTAATAATAAATCATCTACTTTATTTGCATAATCGTATAAATTATATTGTGGTAATTCTTCTTTAGCAGAACTCATCACTACAATATAAAATTGTTTTACAGCCATAGTTACAAAATCTTTAATGAGTGTTTGATATACTTGCATCTGTTCATTATTAGGATTTTGCAATAATAATTTATATTCATCATCTACTTTTACGCGTTGCATCTGTATCATGGAATAGAAATCATCTTTCAATATGCTATTCTTTTCTTGACTCATACTGAACATCCTTTACTCTTACATATATTTAGATAGCAAAATTTTCATTAATAAAAAAGTTTTAGCCATAATTTATTTTTTATGACTAAAACTTAGTATATCATAAAGCTATTTAATTATAAAGTTTATAGACTTTTATCTACTATTTTTATTTAATCAGACCTTGGATTTTTTGCCAAACATCTTCATGAATTTCTTCTATAGTTCTTAACTGATTATCCTTTGCACATTCTACGATATCCCAATCATAGCGATTTGCCATTTCTTGATAAACTTCATGGCATTTTTCTAAATAATTTTTATCCTGTTCATGAATATCTTTTTTACGATTATCTTTTTTAGCTCTATTATCAATCAATTTATTGCTAATATCTGGTGGCATATTCAAGAAAATAACTTTATCCGGCACAGGAAGCCCCATTTTCGTAAATTCTGTATCCCAAAGCCATGATAAAAATTCATCACGCATTTTACTATCTTCTATTTTTACAGCTTGATGAACCATATTAGAAGTAGTATATCTATCTGCTAAAATAATAGTGCCTTCTTCATAATCTTTTTTCCATTTCATACGATATGAAGCATATCTATCCACAGCAAATAATACCGAAGCAGCATAGGCATTTACATCATCTACATGACCGCCAAACTCACCTTGCAAATACATTTTTACCGGTGTACATGCTGGACTTTCATAATCTGGATACTCTACTTTTTTTACCTTGTAACCTGCTTGATTTAATCTATCATATAAAAGCTTAGTCTGTGTAGCTTTACCACAACCATCACCAGCTTCAATGATTATGAGCTTTCCTTTCACCATTATTCCTCCACTATATTAATATTTTCTAAATTCATATCTTCTGGGCCTATTATATTGCCCCCATTTTGTTTTTGCAACAATACATAATCAATAATTTCTTTACTTATTTCTTCCCCTGGATAAATCACAGGTATTCCTGGTGGATAAAATGTAATCAATTCTCCAGCTATTTTGCCTACACTTTGCTCAAATTTTACTTTCTTCGTCTTAGCAAACATTGCTTGTCTTGGTGATAAAACATAACGAGGAATACTTGGCAAATTAATCTGTACTAAAGGATTTGTCTCTTTATCCTGGAAAGATTTTGCTAATTCTTGCAAAGCATTTAATAAATACGCACATTCTTTTTCACTATCAGCATAGGAAATAATAAATAATAAATTATACATATCGGATAATTCACATTGAATTTTATATTTATGTCGCAAAATCTGTTCTGCCTGAGCTCCACTTATCCCCAATTTACGCACACAAACAGTTATTTTTGTTACATCTAAATCATATTTGCCTTCACTGTTCATATATTCATGACCAAAACAGCTTAGATTTGGAATTTTATTGATTTGCTCACGTAAATCTTCCGCTAATTGCACAGCTCTACCGACTAAATCTTTACCTTCCATTGCCATCTGTCTGCGTGCTATATCAAGTGAAGCTAATAATAAATAATTAGGGCTTGTCGACTGCACTAAACTGCACATTTTATTAAAACGCTCTACATCTACGCGTTGTTTTTTCATATGCAATAAAGAGGTTTGTGTCATTGAACCTACTATTTTATGCGTACTTTGTGCAACAATATCTGCTCCTGCTGATAATGCCTGTATTGGCAATTTATCACAAAAAGCTAAATGTGGCCCATGTGCTTCATCAACTAATAATAACATATTATTTTCATGCACTAAATTAGCTATGCTTTGTATATCCCCTGCTACTCCATAATATGTAGGATAAACCATTACTACAGCTTTAGCATCTTTATTTTCACGTATTACTTTTTCTAATTCAGTTTTCGTAATGCTCATAGCAATACCTAAATTTTCATCTATTTCTGGTTGAATAAATACAGGTATTGCCCCTGCTAAAACTAAACCGCCAAGTACGGAACGATGTGCATTTCTAGGTATTATTATCTTATCTCCAGGATTTACAGCTGTTAAAATCATCGCATGAATAGCACCTGTTGTTCCATTGATAAAAAATCTAGTTTCATCTGCACCATATAAATCACTTGCCAAATCTTGTGCCTGTTTTATACAAGTAGAAGCTCCATGTATATCATCTAATTCTTCCATCAAAGATACTTCCATCTTAAGACCTGTATCTGTTATCATTTCATGAAGTTCATTTGCAGCACCTTTACCTTGTTTATGTCCTGGTGTATGAAAAGCCATTGCTTTATCTTCAATATATTTTTTCATTGCTGTATACAAAGGTGTATTATTTTGCTCCATCAAAAAACCTCCTTTTAAAACTAAATCTAGTATATCATAAAAAAAATTCCTATATAAAAATATAGGAATTTTAATCTCAATATTAAATAAATTAATTTTAACTATTTTACTTTATTTATTTCTTTTATTTGCCACTATCATTCTAACGACAGTTACAACTACAAATACTCCTACTAAACCTAACATTATTTCCATAAAAGAACTATATCCTTCTTGGCTTTCAGGAGACATTGTAAAAAATATACCACATAAAACTAAAACAATCACTAATAAATTGGCAATAGATGCTTTATTTATGGTATTTCCTCCTCTCAAAAATACTATTCTAATGCCACTGTTTTTGGTAAAGAAAAGCCATTAAAAGTTGTAGCTGATACTTTACTATAAGCCCCAGCATTTAAGGCTATTAATAAATCGCCCTCATCTAATTTAGGGCAATACATTTCTTTTTTTACTATATCCAACGAATCACAGCTTGGACCTGCTATAGTGGCTTTTTCATAAGTATTATCTTCATCTTTCAATGATATTATATCATAATCCCAATGGTCAAATAAAATTCCCGAAAAAGAACCATATATACCATCATCTATATAATACCATTGTTTTTCATCACGCATTTGTTTACCAATTATAGAAGTAATCACATTTACTGCACTACCGCAAATATATCGACCAGGTTCAGCCCAAACTTCTACATCTTCAAAATCAGCTAAACAATCATTTATACTTTTCATGATTTTTTCTGCATCAACATCTTTATCTAAACATGCTACAGGTAAACCGCCACCAATATCCATATATTTTATATCTAGTCCACTAGCTTTTAATCTATCTATTAAACCTCGTGCTAATGAAAATGCCTTTTCATATGATTTTGTAGATAAAACCTGACTACCTACATGAAAACATATCCCATTTGCTTTTAAACCATTAGCTTTTGCATAATTTAATAAATATAAAATTTTAGTTTCATCTGCACCAAATTTTATATTTAAATTTACAATAGCATCAGATTGTTTAATCTTCACACGAGCTAAAACTTCTGCATCTGGTACATATTTTTTTATTTTATCAATTTCATTTTCACTGTCAAAAGTAAATCGCTTTATACCTACCTTACTAGCTTCAATCAGCCCTTCTACCGTCTTTACAGGATTAGCATAAATCATTTTCTCCCCTGATACACCCATTTTAGACAATAGCCTTATCTCTCCGGCTGAAGCGACATCAAAATTAGAGCCTAATTTTATCAGCTTTTCCAAAATACATTTCGCTGAATTAGCTTTGATTGCATAAAAAACCTTCAACCTCGGTATATGTTTGCACAATAAATTATAATTTTCCTCAATATGCTCTAAAGAAATCACCTCTAATGGTGTAGCATATTTTTGTGCTAACATTGTAGCTTCTTCTTTTGTCAGTTTAAAACTTTTCATAACACTCCCCTTATTCTTCGCACAGTATCTTTGATGTGCATTAACAAATGATGTTTATAAAACGCATTTTATAAACTTACAACATTATACTACTTTTTAACTAAAATTGTTATAAAATTTTATTATTTTTATGTAAAAATACAAAAAAGACGATTGCCATAGACAATCGTCTTTTTCTATAAAAATATTTACTACTTATTAAAGAACAGATTTAACAGTATTTACTACATTTTCAGTAGTGAAGCCGAATTTTTTGAATAAGATATCAGCAGGAGCAGAAGCACCGAAACCATGCATAGTTACAACAGCACCATCTAAACCTACATATTTCCCCCAACCAAAATCAGTACCAGCTTCTACAGCTACACGAGCACGGATAGCTTTTGGAAGAACTGCTTCTTTGTATTCAGCGGATTGTTGTTCAAATAAGTCTACGCAAGGCATACTTACTACGCGAACATCAATATCTTCTTTTGCTAATTCTGCTTTAGCATCTAAAGCTAAAGATACTTCTGAACCAGTTGCGATAATGATTGCATCTGGAGTTTCTTTAGTGGAATCAGCGATTACATAACCACCTTTTAATGCTTCTTTGGAGCTACCAGGAAGCTGTGGTAAGTTCTGACGAGTTAATACAAGACCTGTTGGAGTAGTTTTGCTTGTTACAGCTAAATACCAACCAGCAGCTGTTTCTGTAGCATCAGCTGGACGGAATAAGTTGAAGTTTGGTAAAGAACGAAGCATAGCATATTGTTCAATAGGTTCATGTGTAGGACCATCTTCACCAACACCGATACTATCATGAGTGAATACCATTGTTACAGGTAAGTTCATCAAGGAAGCTAAGCGAAGCATTGGTTTTGTATAATCGCTAAATACGAAGAATGTAGCACCATAAGAGATTAAGCCACCATGTAATTGAATACCATTTACGATAGCTGCCATAGCGAATTCACGAACACCAAAGTGTAAGTTTCTGCCAAGATAATCATCTTTGCTGAAATCACCAGCATCATTCATATGAGTTTTGTTAGAAGGAGCAAGGTCAGCACTACCACCGAAGAGATTTGGTAATCTATCTTTTAAGCGGTTAATCATTGTACCAGAAAGAGCACGAGTTGCTACTGCTTTATCTTCATAAGCCCAGAATTCTTCATCTTCAAGAAGGCCTTTAGCATCAACTTCACCGAAGTATTTATCCCAAAGAGCTTTTAATTCAGGGTATTTTGCACAATAATCAACAAAAAGTGTATTCCAAGCTTCTTCAGCTTTAGCACCATTTTCAGCTAATTTATTGTAGTTATCATAAACTTCTTGTGGAACATAGAAAGCTTCTTCACTTTCCCATCCTAAGAATTCTCTCATAGCTTTTACATTGTCTACACCAAGAGGTTCACCATGAGCGGAAGCTTTACCTTGTTTTGCAGGGCAACCATAGCCGATTTGAGTTCTAACAGTGATGAAAGAAGGACGAGTTTTATCAGCTTTTGCTTCTTCAATAGCTTTGCCGATAGCTTCTAAATCGTTACCATCTTCAACAGTGATAGTTTGGAAACCAAATGCTTCCATACGTTTTTGCACATTTTCAGTGAAAGCAATATCTGTGCTACCTTCAATGGAGATTTTGTTGCTATCATAAATAACGATTAATTTGCTAAGACCTAATGTACCAGCTAAAGAAAATGCTTCAGAAGAAATACCTTCCATCATGCAGCCATCTCCACCTAATACATAAGTGTAGTGGTCTACAACAGGGAATTCTGGTTTATTGAAAGTTGCAGCTAAATGAGCTTCAGCCATAGCCATACCAACAGCCATACCCATACCAGCACCAAGTGGACCAGTAGTAGCTTCAACACCAACAGTATGACCATATTCTGGATGACCTGGAGTTAAGGAACCATCTTGACGGAAATTTTTAAGATCTTCTACAGTTAAGCCATAACCAAATAAATGTAAAAGAGCATAAAGCATAGAAGAACCATGTCCACCGGATAAAATGAAACGGTCACGATTAACCCATTTAGGATTTTTAGGATTGTGGTTCATATGTTTGCCCCAAAGTTCATAAGCAACTGGTGCACAGCCAAGTGGAAGACCTGGATGTCCAGAATTTGCTTTCTGTACTTCATCTGCTGCTAATACACGAATGGCATTAACTGATAAATTATTAATGTCTGTCATTTTTTACTACCCCTTTTTTAATTTTAGGATTTATATATATTTTTATATATTTTTAAATATTTTATATAAACTTATATACTTCCTAATGTTGTATTACAACTTTCTTTAACAAAAATACAACTTATCTAATCAAACAAATTTTATTATAATGGATATTTCATTTTTTTTCAACAAATAGATTTATAAAAACTATTATTTTACTATCCCTTTACTTATATAATTAAATAGATAAGGTCTTTACTATTAAAAAGTAAAGACCTTATATTATTTTATAATCTTGTTTTATATTTTAGGGTATAGTATATTAATTATTGTAACAAATTTATTTTTTATTTATATTTTTCTTTTAAATACTTATTAAAATTTATATTTTAGTAAGTATTATTTTTTTCCATACATAGCATCTTGTTCTTTACGTACATGATAAAGTTGAGTGCTTGTATCAAGTTCTACCATATCAAGTGTTAATAATTGACCTTTTTTAGCATCTTTTAACATACGAGCTTTTTTATTAACTAAGCCATAAAGTACATATCCTTTTTCATATGTTTCTTTAGATGTTGCAATGGAACCATATGTTGTATATCCGCCAATACCATCAATATATTCACCAGCTTTAAGATCACGTTTAGCAACAGTAATACATTCACTTACAGGGCCATCAATAGGAATAATAGTAGGTTCTTTATCAATAACTGCTTTTGCTACTGTTAATGGTGTTTCAAGGTTGCATAAATGATATGGACGATATAATGTCCAAAGTGGACCAGGACCCATGCTATGATATTGCATTTGATATGCAATTTCTTCATTTTCAGTAGAAACTGTTACGAATACACCAGGAGCAATACCATTTACATATTCAACTACACCATGTTTATTTAAAATACCGCCATCTTCTTTTAATTTGAAGATTTCATTTAATTCTTTACAACGTTCAGCTGGACTTGCAGCAGGACCATGACCACCGATAACATCTGGAACTAAACCAGTTGCATTGGACATTGCAGTCATTTCTACCATTGTTTTTGTACCATCTTTAAATGCGCAAAGCATTCTAGGGCTCATTTTACGACGAGTAGCTTCTTCTAATACTGTATCTGGATTGCAATCATAATCAAGTTTGTTATTTTTACCTTTACCCATTACTTTTACATCCATACCCATAGCTTTAGCAAAAGAGTAAAGTTCCATTACAGCACCTGGTTCATCACCAGCAGAACCAGTATAAACTACACCATTTTTATCACCGAGTTTTTTCAAATAAGAACCAATTACAACATCTGTTTCTACGTCCATCATTACTACGTGTTTTCCATTATTCATGGAGTCAATAGCAATTTTTACACCAACTTCAGGCACACCTGTAACGTCAATAGCACATTCTACTAAATTTGCTTGAGAAATGAGATCAGAATTATCTGTTGCTACAAATTTACCCATTTCCATATATTTATTTGCATCTTCTAAAGTTTTAGCGATAGCAATTTGTTCATCACTAATACCTGCATAATGGAAAGCATTGATTACATTTTCAATTTTAATATCAGATACGATTGATGGACTGATACCTTTCATGATAGCCATTTGAGTAACCATACCTCTACCCATTTGACCTGCACCTACGATACCAGTGCGAATAATTTTTCCTTCTTCTTCACGTTTTAAAAGTTTTTGATCCATATTAAGCATTGAAATTCACACTCCATAAAATATTTTGTTATATATTTATATTGGTAATTAATTATCAATATATTTCAATTTTAGCGCCTTTAACAATATCATCTTCTGTTAAAGCTTCATCACCTTTTAACATGATATGTCCTGGTAAATCTGGTACATCTCTACCTGCAAAATTAATAGTAGCATGACCTAATTCTTTAAAAGTTTTTTGAGCTTCATCACCAACAGCTGTTACTTCAAAAGCCTTTTCTGCAATAATGATAGTATCTCCAACTTCAATATCGCCTTTCATTTCACCAATAGAATGTAATATAGATATTTCAGCAAGTTCTGATGGAGCATTATCATTGAATAAAATTATATAATTCAACTCTTTTAAAAAAGCTTTTGCTTCGTCGCCCCAACCTGTTATTTCTGCGTAATATTTCATCTTTAAGTACCTCTTTTTCTCTTTTTACTTAAGCATATAAACCAATGCTAAATACATAAGCAATTAAAACAGCTACAGGTCCAGTGATAAGTCTGGAATATAAAACTGCTGGAACACCAAGTTCAATAGTTTCTGGTTCTGCTTCACCTAAACTTAAACCAACTGGTACAAAGTCAGCACCTACTTGAGCATTGATTGCAAATAATGCTGGAAGTGCATATTGTGGAGGAATATTTCCTAAACCAATCTGTACACCTAATAGACTACCAACAACTTGTGCAATTACAGCACCAGGTCCAAGTACTGGAGAGATAAATGGTAATGCACAAATAATAGAAATACCTATCATACCAGGTAATGTACTTGCAAGTGGAGAAATAGTATTTGCTATTACATCACCGATACCAGAAGCACTGATAATACCTAAAATCATACTTACGAAGGCCATGAATGGTAAGATATTTTTAATTACCATTTCAATAGTTTCACGACCAGCTTGATAGAATTTATTTACAATAGCACCTACACCAATACCCATACGAGTTATGATGTTTTTCTTTTTCCCTGCATTCATTTCAGCTAATTCAGCTCTAGCTTGAGCTTTAGTTTTTGGTGCTTTTTGACTATCACTACTTTCAGAAACTTTTTGTGTAATTACTGCATTTTCATCTGCATATTTTAAACAATTTTCTGTAACATCTGAAACATACAAATCTTCTGTTATAAATTTAGCAAGAGGGCCAGATTTTCCCACTGCAGTTAAGTTTACAGTAAAAATTTTCTTTTTAGGATATACACCACAACGAGCTGTACCACCACAGTCAACTACAGCAATCATTACTTCATCATCAGGAACACCAGTTGAAAAACCATCAACAGCTTCGCCACCTGTCATTTCAGCAATTTTAGTTGCTACTGGATGTATACCACCACCGGTAACGCTTATTACTTTATAACATTTTTCTGTAGGTTTAATAGTAAGTGGACCGCCCCAACCAGCACTACCTCTTGTAATTGTTATCGCTCTATACATATGGATTAACTCCTCTCTTATAACTTTAATTTCTAGATTTCATAATCGCAAATATTTTTTCTGTAACGACACCACGAATAAATATTACAATCACACCAACTATAAAATAACGTACAGCTAAATCACCAAGTGGCAATCCCAATGTAGTAATCCCTGTTGCTATTCCCATATATACAAATAATTCACCGCCATTTGCATGTGGGAATAATCCTGTTACTGGATGAAGAAAACTTACTGTTGAATCATAAAAACTTGGTTTATGTTTTTCTTCAACAAATCTACCAAATGTATAACACATAGGATTTGCTAAGAACAATACAGAGATAACTGGTAATAATGTATATCTAGTAAAAATGCTTTTAGTTAATACACCAGCCACATTGTAAACTTTTTCTTCACCAATCAATTTGATACAAGCGCTAACAGCTGTCATTAAAACCACTACAAGAGGTATAATATTCACTACCCAGCTCATAAACGTAGCTGCACCTGCTTTAAATAATTCAATAAAACCGTTTGCCAATCCCGCAATTAATTCCATAATTTTGTTCCCCCTAAAAAAATTCATGTATTTTCAATAGAGCTAAGTCGATTACATAAAGCTTCTACTGCTTGCAGATGACCTTTAAATTGTTTTTTCTCTTTTTTAGATAAAGCTTCATATTCTTCTTTTAATAAAAATATATCTTTACCTATAATATCTGGAATTTGTTTAAACTTTGTAAATACAGTTAAACCTTCCATTAACTCTCCATCAACAATTTTCCCTTGATTATCACAAGCAATAATTACAATATTATTTCTTATTCTTGAGCGTTTACTTCCTATACCAATATTGCCTTTTTTATGTAAACGACGCACAGCTTTTTTATATTGTTGCACTTGAACATATGTTCCTAATGCTTGAATCACCATAAATGCTAATAAACAAACAAATAACATTGTAAAGTCCATCATCATCATTCCTCGTAGTTTAATAATGCTTGAGCACATTCCGAATCAATTATTAAGATATTTACAAAGCCACCTTTTATAGCACCAACAACTGAATCTGCTTTTATTTTTCCTGTTGCCACGCCTATTCTACGTCTAATCTTTTTTAACTTTTCAATAGGCATACCTGATACCAATTTATTAAAAACATTAAACCTTTCTACATTTCCATCTTTATCAAAAAACTGCATTGCTATATCTCCGACTGCACCTTGTTTAACAAAAGTATCAAACATTTCTTCATTGATATAACCAGCCTTTAAGATAGTTGAATGAGCTCTATCTGGTATGCCTATCCCCATAATTACAGTAGAAATTTTATTAAAGCTCTTTAAAATTCCCTGCATTGATTCTTCTTGTAAAAAATCATTCAATAAATCTGGTTTGGAAAACACTAATGGAGCAAAAAATTGTAAACAATCTGCCTTAAATATATTAGCAAAGGCCATTGCTATATAATT
Source organism: Megamonas rupellensis DSM 19944 (assembly GCF_000378365.1). Classification (NCBI taxonomy): domain Bacteria; kingdom Bacillati; phylum Bacillota; class Negativicutes; order Selenomonadales; family Selenomonadaceae; genus Megamonas; species Megamonas funiformis. The sequence continues at coordinate 44,290 of NZ_KB899582.1, forward strand.
AGAATGAATGTCATATCGGCTTTCACCAATACCACCCACAATGGGAACAAAAGTACATTTTAATTTTTCTATATTAGATAAATTTGCATGAGTCAAATTTCTAAGAGTCATCCCCATTGTCACACCTATATATTCTCTGTCTTCTGCTATTCTAGTTAAAAATTTTGCCATCTCCTGCGCTAAATTTTCATTTATAATATTTGGTCCTATCTCTGTAGAATTAGCTGCTGCTATTACCACTTCTTCTAGGCCAAATTTCTTCTCTAATTCACGTTCCATATTGGCAAACATCAAATTATCTGGATTTTTTATCTCAATTTTGACAATTCCACTACGTCTACCACTTTTTATCATTCTAGCTACAGAAGGTCGAGAAATTTGCAAGGTTTCTGAAATTTCTTGTTGACTCATATTATCTTCATAATATAGACTACAACATTTGTAAATTAATCTAATATCATCAATTATCTTCTTCATAATAGCACCTATAAAATAAATAGAATATTTTGTATAAACTGATGTTTCTTAATTTATTAACTGACTTTATAATACACTTAAATAATTATTTTTGCAATACTATTAGACTAGAACAAATGTAAAAGTAATTGATGATAGATTTAAATGTTCTGATTTAGAACATTTTATCATATTATTTTGCAGACATTCTTGCAAAAATCTTTTCTGTTACAAAACCTCTAATAAAAATAACTATTACACCCACGATAAAATATCTTACTGCCAAATCTCCAAGTGGCAAGCCTAATGTTGTAATACCTGATGCAATTCCCATATATACAAACAATTCTCCGCCATTTGCATGTGGGAATAATCCTGTTACTGGATGAACAAAACTTACAGCTGCATCATAGAAAGCAGGTTTATATTTTTCCTCAACGAAGCGACCAAAAGTGTAACACATTGGATTAGCTAAAAATATAACTGCGAGTACTGGAACAATAGTATATCTTGTAATCGTATATTTTGTTGCCTTCTGTGCTACACTATATACTCGTTCCTCACCGATCAGTTTTATCAATGCACTTACTGCAGTCATCAATACTACTACAAGTGGAATAATACCCGTTACCCATCCCATAAAGGTTGTAGCACCTGCTTTAAATAACTCAATAAAACCGTTCGCTAAAAATGCTATAAAATCCATAAAAAACTCCCCCTCTACATAAATTTATATTTTTATTTTTTTATAACAAATAGTATAAGAAAAAATCTTATACTATTTATTAAAATTCCTATTTTATCCTTTTTCTTTAACAGCTTTTTCTATTGCATCTAACATTTCTTTCACCATGGCTTCAGGGTCTTTTGCACAAACTATACCGCTTGTACAACCTGTTCCATCAGCTCCACTTATAATTGTTTCATAAACATCTTTTCCTGTACTAATACCAGCTGCTTGCATAACTAATATATCAGCATCAATACTGCGAATAGCATTATTTGTGGCTTCAATATAAGATTTATCACTTACCGTACCTGTACCGATTAATTCAGTTGGTTCACATAATAAAATATCTGGTTTTAATGTTGCAATAGCTTGGGCTTCTTTTACCGAATCAGCACATACTACTGTATACATATCATTTTCTTTAGCTCTATTAATAACTTTTACCAATTCTTCTAATTTCAAAGAATGCTCTGCATGATTTAAAAACACAGCTTTTACGCCAGCTTCTGCCAAAGCTTCTGGTACAACATAACCCATACCTCTGCCAGCTTTTAAACTATCCATATGTTGTGCTGTAACTATCAAATTAGTTGTATTTTCAGCAATCATTCTCAAATCTACAAAAGGTGCTGTAAAAAATACATCAAAATCTTTTTCCTTAGCTATAGCATCTGCTGCCAATGCCAATTTTAAAAGCTTTTTCCCATATAAATATGATTTAGGATTTACCATAAAAAACGGTGTTTTTATTTTTCTCAAAATAATCTCCTCCATATTTTTAGTTTGTATTAAATATTTTGTGTACTAAATACTTTATAATATCTGCGTAAAATATCTTTTATACCATCTTTTAATAGTGTTTTAACAGCAAAATAGTCTTTAGCTTCATTTTCTTGTAAATTTTTATATGCATTTAAAATAAAATCCGTATAAATATTTATCTTCGCTATACCTTCTTTAGCACAACGAGATAAATTTTCATCACCTGATGAAGAACCTCCATGTAACACTAATGGAACATCTAAAGCTTCTGATAATTCTTTTAAACGTTCAAAATTAATTACAGGTGTTCCTTTATAACTTCCATGTGCTGTACCGATAGATACTGCCAAAGAATCTAAATTTGTTTCTTGTGTCAATTTTATTGCTTCTTCTACAGAAGTATATACTGACTTAGCTTCACTTAATGCATCTACACTTACACCTGTACCAACATGCCCAATTTCTGCTTCCACACAAACATCATGTGCATGTGCATAATCTACTACCTCTTTTGTAATTCTAATATTTTCATCTAAAGTTTCATTTGAAGCATCAATCATTACAGATGTAAAACCTAAATCAATAGCTCTTTTTATAAAATCAAAATCTTCACCATGGTCTAAATGCAATACTACAGGAACTTTTGCTTTATTAGCATAATATTTTCCTATATTAGCTGCTTCTTCTAGACTTTGATATTTACTATGCACCTGAGCAAAAGATAAAATCAATGGTAAATTCATTTCTTCTGCTACTTCTATATGAGCTTTTGCTGAAATTTCATCTACAAAATTAGCAGAAGGTATAGCAAAATGTTTTTGCTTTGCAGTAAGTAATAATTCTTTTGAAGACACTAACATATAAAAACCTCCTATTATTCGCCCATAATAATAATTTTACATTTTCTTGTACGCGAACGAGTTCTATCAAAATCTACAAAATAAACGTATCCTGTTGTACCTACACCTAAAGCACCATTATCAACTTCAAAAGTTTCACTTGAACCAATTAAAGTAGCTTTTAAATGCGCTTCACAATTTAATAATGCTGTTCTATCACCATTAGGTAAATAATCTTCTGCATTTGGCCAAGAAGCAACTGCTTCATAATGTTTTTCACCTGGATAATTATATTGACCTTCAGCTATGTTATCAGGAATGAGTTTTTGCAAGATATTATTTAAATCAGCTTGTAAAAATTCATCGCCATTTTCTGTATAATCATGCACAAATTCTTCAAAAAATACAGCACATGTTGTATGTGGGGAAATAACTATACATATGCCATTTTTAATCTTACTGTTAAGTATTGCTGTTTTTACTTGTGGTGTAATATCAAAAAAAGTCGGTGTTTTTCCATGAGATGTCAATTGTATCGTCTCTTTGTAAACGGTCATAATATCCCCTCCAAAATATTAAAAATTTAAAATTAACTGAAATTTACTTCAATTAAATCTTATCATTTATATAACATTTAATCAATATTTATGCATTAGAACATTTGATAAAGATACTCATCTTGCTATTCCAATTTTTATATTTGTAAAAAATCTTCTATTTATACAACTAAAAAAGAAAAGCAAGATACAATTGATATGCACCCAAAATATTGGACATATTAATTAAGCTACTAATTGAGACTTAGTTCTGTATTCTACAGGACTAAGTCCTTTTAGTTTTATCTTTATCCGTTTTGTATTATAATATTTTATATAAGATTTTAACTCTTTTATAAAATCTTCAACGGATTTGAATTTTTTTAAATAGAATAATTCGCTTTTTAGTAAACCAAAGAAATTTTCTATTACGGCATTATCTAAGCAATTGCCTTTTCGGCTCATGCTTTGGATAATGCCTTTTTCTTTTAATAATTTTTGATATTT
>NZ_KB899583.1:0-45456 GCF_000378365.1 Megamonas rupellensis DSM 19944
TTGCTAACGTGAGGAATATTTGGTTATTATTTTTCTAAATCTAATAATAAAAAATCCTCATAATATAAATCTTATACAATAAATATAATATCTATACTATGAGGAAATTTTTCTAATAATACGTAATCTATTTCCGCATTATAAAATTTAGCGGTAATCGCAAGATTATTGAAAAACATTATCATTGAATACGCCTTTTGCTTAACTGTCTGAGCGTAGCGAGTTTTAAGCATTGTATGAAATGATAATTTTTTTCAAAGCTAAAATTTTATCTGCGGTGGTTTTCTTTTTGGTTCATTTTTCTTTTGCACAAAAGAAAAACGAACATTAACCATTATTTATCTAATTTTTCGATAACGCCTTTAATTAATTTTACATGAGGAACTAATGTTTTTAATTCCAATCTTTCATTTGGACTATGAATATCTATGTTGTTTGGTCCAATAGAAATTATATCTAAGTTTGGATTTTTAGCATAGAAATAGCTACATTCAAGACCTGCATGAATGGATTTTGCTTTCATATCAAAGCCATTTTGTTCTTTGAAAGTTTCTAATACTACATGTTTTAATTGACTATCTGGATTTGCAGGCCAACCAGGAGCAGGTTCTCCACTTACAACGCGAATACCACAGCGTTTACCCAATTGAATATAAATATTTGCAATTTCTCTAGTCAATGCATCTACAGCACTTCTTGGGAATACAGATATTTCTACTGCATTTTCTTTAGTAACAACAGGACCGATATTTGCAGATAATTCTACTAAGCCATCTTCAACTTGAGACATCTTGAGTACGCCAGTCATGCTCAAATTGATGAAGTCTACAATACTGCTTGCATCTTCTTCAGACATTACACGTTCTGGAAGTTCACAAGGAACACAAGTAACTGTGAAATTCTTTTCTACATTGCCATAAGCAGCTTTTAAATAATCTGTGATTTTTGCTACTACTACATCAAATACTTTCACATTGGAAAGTGGAGAAGTGAATACAAATTCAGCTTCAGATGGAATTACATTTCTAGCTTTTAAACTGCTGATACTTGCAAGTTCAATTTCTGTTTTTTTCATAATGCTATTAATTGCTTGAGCAATGATTTTTACAGCATTAGCATAACCACAATTGATAGCTTCACCAGAATGACCACCATGTAAATCTTTGACTACAAATTTATAAGCAGAACGATGTTCTGGTTTATGCCATGTAATGCGACGTTCTGCATCGACATTTACACTGCCTGCGCTAGACAAAGTGAGCACATCAAAAGCTTCAGAATCACAGTTTATAAGATATTTTGCATCTAATAAATATTTAGCATCTAATGCTTTTGCCCCAGTCATACCCTGTTCTTCATCTACAGTGAAAATAGCACGAATAGGACCATGATTAAAATCTTGTTGTAATAAATACATAGCTGCTGCTACACCAATACCATCATCAGCACCAAGACTAGTACCATCAGCACGTAAAAATTCACCATCATTGATAATTTTAATAGGGCTTGTGAGTGGATCATATTGCACACCTTCAGCTGCTACGCATACCATATCCATATGACCTTGAATGATTACACGTGGCCAAGCTTCACAACCTTTTGCTGCATCTTTATCAATGATTAAATTAAATTTTTCATCTTGAACTACTTTACAACCAAAAGATAAAGCACGTTCTTTCAAAAAATTACTTACTGCTTCTTCATGATTTGATTTACGTGGAATAGCTGCTAAATTGCTAAATTCAGCTAATACGCCATCCATAATTTCTTTATCAGTTAAAGACATAAGCTACACCTCGATTTTGATAATATATTATACTATATTATAGCATAAAATATATTTATTTTAACTTTATACAAGATAAAAAAAGAAGTTAGGCAATACCTAACTTCTCTTTCGTATATTAATTTATAAGTTATTTAATAAGCTAAAAAATATCCAAGGAATATCTCTATTTATTCATAGAGATATTCCTTGTTTGTGTATAAAGATATTTCTTTCATTATAATATATAGTCAAATTAACTACGCTTATTATAATGAAGGAAATTAATCATGCTTCATCATCTGTGATGGCTTTATCACCCATTGTACCTGTACGAATACGCATAGCATTCTCTACATCATAAACGAAGATTTTACCATCACCAATATGACCTGTCTGCAAAGCTTTGCGTGCTGTTTCTAAAACTAATTCTACAGGAACTGCACAAACAATTGTTTCAATCTTTACTTTTGGTACAAGATTTACGCTATATTGTTTGCCACGATATACTTCAGTATGACCTTTTTGTAAGCCACAGCCGTATACTTGACTTACAGTCATACCCTGAACACCGATTTTATTCAAAGCTTCTTTTAATTCTTCTAATTTACTAGCACGAGTTATAATTTCTATTTTCGTTATTTTGCGCATAAAATCTACCCCTTACTAATGAAAATCTATAAATTCTTTTTCTTATAATAATACCACTAAAACTTTTAAATTTTAATTTTATTATTTTAAATCAACAGGTTTTGTAAAATTTTCACTAGCAAAAGCTTCTGCATTACTGGAAAGCAATGTATTGGCACTCATGATAGATTGATTGTATGCACGTTCACCATGTTCACAGATATCAATACCGGAAACTTCTTCATTTTCACTTGCACGAACCTGCATAAAGCAACTAACAACTTTAAATAAGATATAAGAACCTACAATAGCAAGTACATAAGCTACTACTATAGAAATTAACTGAGCGATTAAAGTATCTGCACTACCATAGAATAAACCATCTGCACCAGCTGGATTTATTTCTGTGGAGCACCATAAACCTGTAGCTACAGCCCCCCATGTACCACCGATACCATGAACACCGAAAGCATCTAAGGAATCATCATAACCGAATTTTTCTTTAACAACTGCTACTGCAAAGTAACAAACAATACCACCTATTAAACCGATAATTACAGCTGGAAGTGGAGCAACAAAACCTGCTGCTGGAGTAATGGCTACAAGACCTGCAACACAACCAGAAGCTGCACCTAAGATTGTAGGTTTGCCATGATGCATCCATTCACATGCTACCCAAGATACAGTCGCCATAGCTGCTGCTGCCTGTGTAGTAACAAAAGCATTTGCAGCAAGTGCATTAGCACCAAGTGCAGAACCTGCATTGAAGCCGAACCAACCAAACCATAAAAGTGTTGCACCAAGTACAGTCATTGGTAAATGATGTGGAAGCATTGGAACTTTGCCATAACCATGGCGTTTGCCAAGTAAAATACATACTGTAAGACCAGATACACCAGATAAAATATGAATTACTAATCCCCCTGCAAAATCTAAGGCACCGAGTTTAGCTAAGAAGCCACCACCCCATACCCAATGAGCCATAGGGTTATAGATTAAGATTGCCCATAATAAGATGAATACTACAAAAGCGCCAAATTTCATTCTTTCTGCGAAAGCACCAGTAATAAGTGCAGGTGTAATAATAGCAAACATACACTGAAAGGCTACGAAAGCAAGTTCAGGAATTGTGCCATTTGCCATTACCTGCATGCCTACACCAGTCAAACCAACTTTGTCTAAGCTACCAATAAAACCACCAATATCACTGCCAAAAGTCATTGCATAACCAATAAGAACCCATTCCACAGAAATCATCGCTACAATGAAGAAACTGTGCATTATGGTACTCAATACGTTTTTACTTCTTACCATACCACCATAGAAAAATGCAAGACCTGGTGTCATGATAAATACAAGTGCTGCACTGATTAAAACCCATGCTGTATCACCTGTATCTATTGCTGCTGTAGTATCGTCAGCGGCGAAAGCCACAGATGCCATCATCGCTATGAACATAGCAGTCATAGATAATATAGATGCTAATTTTTTCATAAATTACACCCTTTCTTCATCACAAAATAAGCCAAAAATATATAATAATTGCTAAAATAAAAAACGCCTTGTCAAAGGATATACTGCTTTGTATATCTTTTAACAAGACGTCTTTGTCTTATTTTGCTATTAAATTACAAGATAATATCAACAATTTTTTATTTAATTCTGATGTACATCACTGTTGATGTTTTTTATTATATGACTGGACATTATATTTGTCAATTAAAAATACAAAAAAATTTTGTATACAATCCACAAAGTAAATCTCCCTTATATTTATTGCAATATTTTTCTTATTTATAGTATATTTGTATTATTTATAGTATACACATTTACATATGTACATATTTTGCTTATCATGATACAATATTAACCATATAATTAAACATCAAAATTAAATAGGAGGTATCTTATGTCTGATAATATATCTATTATCGTCGCTTTTTTACTTTATTTGCTATTCATGATGGCAATCGGTGTTTATTTTTATTATCGCACTCATAATATGTCCGATTACATCTTAGGTGGCAGAAAACTTGGTGCTTGGGTAACTTCCATGAGTGCCGAAGCTTCCGATATGAGTGGTTGGATGCTCATGGGTCTTCCTGGATTTGCTTATTTGGCTGGTCTAAATGCTGGCTGGATTGCTGTAGGTCTTGCACTTGGTACATGGGCAAATTGGCAGTTTATCGCTCGTCGATTACGCAAATATACAGAACTTGCCAATAACTCTCTGACTTTGCCAGATTTCTTGCAAAATCGCTATCACGATAAAAGCCCTTTAATTCGTGTTGTCATGGCAATCTTTATTTTAATCTTCTTCATCATCTACACTTCTTCTGGATTTGTAGCTGGCGGTAAATTATTCAACACTATTTTGGGCATTCCTTATGAATATGCTCTTTGTCTTGGTGCTTTCGTTATCGTCTTTTATACTTTTGTAGGGGGATTTTTAGCCGTTTGTTGGACTGACTTTATCCAAGGCGTAATGATGTTCTTCGCTATCTTAATCGTCCCTATTGCTGCTGCTTTCACATTAGGGGGATTTGGTGATACATATACTGCTATCAGCATCACTAATCCAGAGTTTTTCAATCCATTCACTAAACCAGATGGTTCTTATACTACAGTATTAGAATTGATTTCTCTACTTGCTTGGGGTCTTGGTTATTTTGGTCAACCTCATATCTTAGTGCGTTTCATGGCTATCACTTCTTCTAGTGAATTGAAAAAAGCCACTCGCATTGCTATGACTTGGGTAGTAATCTCTCTTACTGCTGCTGTATGTGTAGGTATGGTTGGTAGTGTTTATTTAACTACACCACTCAATGGCACTAATTCTGAAACAGTATTCCTCGTTATGACTGACCATTTATTTAGTCCATTCTGGGCTGGTATCGTACTTTCTGCTGTACTTGCAGCTATCATGAGTACAGCTTCCGCTCAATTATTAGTAGGTGCTTCCGCTGTAGCTCAAGACTTATATAAACAATTCATTCATAAAGATATCAATCCTCGTGAATTAGTACTTGTTACTCGTTTATCTGTAATCGGTATCGCCTTGATAGCTATCGCTCTTGGTCTTGACCCTAATAACTCCATTTTAAATATCGTTGCTTACGCTTGGGCAGGATTTGGTGCTACTTTCGGCCCTGCTTTATTATTCTCTCTCTTCTGGCGTCGCACTACAAGAAATGGTATCTTAGCAGGTATGATTGTCGGCGGTATCACTGTTCTTGTTTGGAAACAAATTACTTTATTAGATATCGCAACTGTATATCCAATCTTACAACTCTATGAAATCGTTCCAGGCTTTATCTTATCCTCTTTAGCTATCATCATTGGTAGTAAACTCGATAAAGCACCATCTAAAGAAATCACAGATATCTTTGACTCCGTAAAACATAGCAATATTTAATTATTTGTTCATTTCTTTGATGTCAGAGAGATGTTCATTTCTTTGGTGGCAAAGAAACGAACCAAAGAAACCACCCGCTCACGCACTTTTTACTTTGGCAAAGATAAAAATATGTCAACAACGTTCTAAACTCGCTTCGCTCAAACAGTAGAACTAACACCGTAGTCCTATTTTTATCTTTACCAATAGCCTATGGCTACCGTAAAAAATACTAAAATGCGGGAAATATTTGGTATTATATTTTTCCGCATTATAAAATTTTAGTGGTAACCTAAGGTTATTGAAAAAAATTATCGCTGAATACGTTTTTAGTCTGAATGTTTGAGCGAAGCGAGTTTCTAAGCGTTGTATGAAGCGATAATTATTTTCAAAACTAAAATTTTATCTGCGGTGGGTATTCTTTTGTTACTTTTCTTTGCCCACCAAAGAAAAGTAAATAAACATTTATGAAAATAAAAAGCCGTTTTCTAAGTTATTATCATTAAACCTAGAAAAACGGCTTTTTATTTTAATATTTTTGTTAAATTATAGATAGAATAAATATAAGTAAATGCTACTTATAATAATAGATAAAATCATAATTGGGAAAGCTACCATAAAGTATTTAGCAAAGGAGATTTTTTCTCCATGGATTGCTGCCATACTTGCTACTACTACGTTAGCACTTGCACCTATTAGTGTTCCATTTCCACCAAGACATGCGCCTAATGATAATGCCCACCATAATGGTTCTAAATTTGTCATTCCCATTGCTCCCATATCTTTGATCATCGGTATGAGAGTTGCTACGAATGGTATATTATCAATAAATGCAGAAGCTATCGCACTTAGCCATAAGATAAGCATTGTTGTACTTGTTAAATCTCCTGCTGTTATCTCTAATACTTTTTCTGCTAATAATTTGATTACGCCTGTTTCTACCAATCCACCTACTAAGATGAATAAGCCTGCAAAGAAGAAGATTGCTAGCCATTCTATATGACTTAATACATTGGCAATTTTCTTTTCATATCTAGCCATACTGATGAGCATCAAAATACATGCACCTGTGAGTGCTACTGTTGCAGACTCTAAATGCAATTGAGCATGCATTGTGAATGTAACGATGATCATAGCTAATACTACTAAACATTTTTTGAGCAATGTAGAATCTTTGATTTCTTGGCGTTCGTCCATAGCCATTACTTTTGCTCTTAATTCATCTGTTGTAACTAATTGTTTACGATAGAGGAATAATAATATTGCAATCGTAACGATAAAAGTAACTATACATACGCCAGATAAATTAGTGATAAATGCCATAAAGTCCATTTCTGGTACGGCACTACCAATCATGATATTTGGTGGATCACCGATAAGTGTTGATGTACCACCAATATTAGAAGCTAAAATTTGTGCTACTAAGAATGGTTTTACTGGTATATTTAACTGTCTTGTAATACTGAAAGTAAGTGGCACTGTCAATAATACTGTTGTTACATTATCTAAGAATGCAGAACAGATTGCAGTTAAAAAAGACAACGCTACTAATAATTTTAGTGGTTCTGCTTTTACTTTTTTAGCTGCCCAAACTGCTAGATAATTAAATAGACCAGTTTCACCTGTGATATTTACAACTACCATCATACCAGCCAAAAGACCGATAGTATTAAAGTCGATATGGTGAATAGCCATCTCCTGAGTTAAAATACCACATACAATCATGAGCATTGCACCAGTTAGGGCAATTACAGTTCGATGAATTTTCTCCGAAACGATGAACACATACACTACCATGAAAATGGCAAGTGCAATCCAAGCTGTTGAATCCATGAATAAACCTCACTTTATTTTTTTATTTTCCCCTTTTTTATTATCTTTATCTATAATTAATTATAATTATCCTTTTTTAGCAACTTTGGACCATGTGTCACGAAGACCTACTACACGATTGAATACTAAATTATCCATTGTGCTATCTTTGTCTACGCAGAAATAACCTTGACGTAAGAACTGGAATTTTGTACCAGGTGCTGCCCATTTTACACTTGGTTCTACTTTACAATTATCTAATACTACTAAAGAGTTTGGATTTAAAGAAGCGATGAAATCTCCATTTACTACTCCTTCTTCATCATTTAATAAATAATCATAAAGGCGAACTTGTGCATCTAAAGCTGTAGAAGCATTTACCCAATGAATAGTACCTTTGATTTTACGTCCTGCTGTTTTACCACCAGTTTTGGAATCTGGGTCATATGAACAATGAAGTTCTACGATATTTCCTTGTTCGTCTTTTATAACTTCTTCACATTTAATGATATAAGCATTTTTCAAACGAACTTCGCCTTCTGGTTTTAAGCGGAAGAATTTCTTTGGTGCCTCTTCCATGAAGTCTTCACGTTCAATATAAATTTCACGGCTAAATGGCATATAATGTTTAGCATCTGTATTTGGTAAGTTTTCACAAGCAAGCATTTCTGTTTTATCTTCTGGATAATTTGTGATTACAACTTTGATAGGGTCAAGCACTGCCATGATACGGTTTGCATGAGCATTTAAATCTTCACGCACACAATGTTCAAGCATTGCTACATCTACTAAGCTATTTGCCTTAGCTACGCCAATGCGTTCACAAAAATCGCGAATTGCTGCTGCTGTATAACCACGACGACGAAGACCAGAGATAGTCGGCATACGTGGGTCGTCCCAGCCAGATACATAACCACCTTCTACTAATTGGCGAAGTTTACGTTTACTCATAACCATTTTTGTGATATTCAAACGAGCAAACTCAATCTGACGTGGACGTGTATTTACGTCAAAACCAAGACTGTCTAAAAGCCAATCGTAAAGTGGACGATGATCTTCAAATTCTAAAGTACAGATGGAATGTGTAATACCTTCGATAGCATCAGATAATGGATGAGCAAAGTCATACATTGGATAAATGCACCATGCATCACCTGTACGATGATGAGAAATATGAGCTATACGATAGATAACTGGGTCACGCATAGTGATATTAGGTGAAGCCATATCGATTTTTGCACGTAAAACTTTTTCGCCATCAGCGAATTCACCATTTTTCATGCGTGTAAATAAATCTAAGTTTTCTTCTACACTACGGTTACGATATGGAGATTCTTTACCAGCTTCAGTCAAATTACCACGATATTCGCGAATTTCATCAGCAGTTAAATCATCTACATAAGCTTTACCTCTTTTGATTAACTCTACTGCATAATCATAAAGTTTTTCAAAATAATCGGAAGCGTAATATTTTCTATCTTTCCATGTAAAACCTAACCATTTTACATCTTCTTGAATGGAATCTACATATTCTACATCTTCTTTTACTGGATTAGTATCGTCAAAACGAAGGTTACAAAGACCATTATATTTTTGAGCTGTACCGAAATTTAAGCATATGGATTTTGCATGTCCAATATGTAAATATCCATTTGGTTCTGGAGGAAAACGTGTATGTATTCCTTCAGTATATTTACCTTCTTTTAAATCTTCATCAATAGCATTATGCACAAAATTAGAAGCCATTAATTCTGCCATTATTTTTCCCCTTCTTTTATCAAATTATAGTTTATCTTATATGATATCATGATAAACTATAATTTGTCAGCTTTAACCTTGCCAAATATCTTTCGTTTGTAGTTTTTCTTGGATATAATTGCGCAAACGAGTAATACCTTGCATCATTTTTTCATCTTGAACTAGATTATTGATTATATCTTCAATATAATTTTGTTCAACAATCTGCTTCAATGACCATGCAAAATATACATCATATACCCACATCAAACGCACAAGTTTTCTATCATCTTGTGTTCTCATTTTTGTGTAATCACATTGCTTGCCTGCTACAAATAAATCCACAAAATCAGGGCTACAACCTGTACCATCTGTAGGCCCTAAAAATGGTTTTAATACACGATAAATATCTATTTTATCAGCATCACGAATTAATTTAGCAAAAGCTAAATGCCTTTGATTTTCTGTAGGCGCTATTTCTTTAGCATTATGATTACCTATGGCAAATTTTAAAGTCGCTAAATCTTCTTCATCTAATTTAGCCATAAAAGGTAAATCCTTTATAACTTTTAGACCTAATTTAGCATGATTTTCAGATAAGGCATCATTAAAGGTGCGATATACTGTGAACTGATAAAAGCGACCTACATCATGGAATAAACCTATCATTTTAGCTAACAAACTATCATGTTCATTTAAATTCAAATGCTTAGCCAAATTTTCGCAGTTTTTTACTACTTTCCATGTATGTTTTTCTTTTAATATTATGCCATCTACGATTTGAGCATCGTCAAAAAATATCGTTTTGGCCGATTTTATCTCCAAATGAGATTTTGCTGTCTTTGCTGCTTCTGGCGAATAAAAAGATTTCATGTATGTTGTCATCCATGAACTCATTTCTTGCCAAAGCTCTTGCATTTTTGCTATATCGTTCATCATATCACCCCAAAATCTTCAAAATTTCAAAATACAATATGATATTTTTTAAGCTTTAAAATTAAAGAAAGTAACTTCTGGTGGGCAACCAATGCGATAAGGGAACCAACTGCCTGCACCATTGCTTACATAACCAATGGAGTTATTCTGCTCAAATCTTCCACGCATGTACTTAAACATAGGAATAATAGGTATACCTAAAAAAGCAAATTGTCCTCCATGTGTATGACCTGTTAAAGTCAAATTTATATTATGTTTAAAAGCTTCATCTATAAAAATAGAATGATGAGCAAGCAATATCTTATAAGCATCTTCTGGTACATCTTTTAAAGCTTTTTGTAAATACTGTTCTCGCATATTAGCAGACTCTTGTCCGCCTCTTTCGTCTACATAATCCACGCCTAAAAGATATAAAGGTTTATCTCCACTTAAAATCTTTATAGACTGATTATTTAAGACTTTGATATTTGTCTTACTTAAAGCTTCTTGTAGATGTTTTATACCACGTATATGTTCATGATTGCCCCAGCAAAAATAAACACCAAAAGGAAAATACGGTGTAAAAGCATTTAATATCTTGATAGCTTCATCATTTATTTTTCCGCTATCAAAAATATCACCTGTGATGACGAGCATATCTGGAGCTTTATGTGCTATTTCATTTAAAATCTCATAAAACTGTCTAACTGAGAAGAAATTTCCCAAATGTACATCAGTTAAATGAGCTATTTTCAAGCCATTTAATTTAGGAAATGCACTACAATCTATATCTTGTTCTACAAATTCTATATTACGGCTTTCATATAAACCACCATATAAAGTAGCTGAAATAGCCGGCACCCAAACAACACCATGTAAAAATCTACGTCTGCTCTCATCAACTTTAGTACCACTTGTTTTTTCATAAATTAAGCGGAAAATCTTCACCAATAAAGCTATAATGGATAAAAAGACTTGCAATACATACCACATTACAACTAATTTTATGAGAATTGAAGCATATTCAAAATCTAATATTTTAGGATATAATACTGCAAAACCCACAATAGCTACTAAATTAATAATGATTAATTTTTTTCTCGCAGATTTATAAACATTAGCGGAAATATATTCCTTTGCTAATAAAATACTACTACAAGCGATAACAGCCATTACTAAAGCCATCATTATAGTAAAACTCATGTGCAATATATCACTCTCCTAACAATCTCTAAATTAAAATATTAGCTAATCAATAAATTTTATTAATCAAATTTATTACAAATCTACATTATTTTTAAATTATATCATATATACCAAAAATTTTAAAAGAGACAGTTTTCATATATTATATAATTATTTCTACCCTATAATTTTATTTAACTATTTAATAATTTTTATAAAAATCTTCTTAAAGCTTATATATAGCACCCTTTACTATTGACAAGGATTTATTTTTCTTTTAGAATAAAATTATAGTTTTTGGATAATTTTTCTATTTTAATAACAATTATTATTAATAACTATTTTTGGAAGGGGCGATACAGCCATGTTAGATAATAAAAAAGTGACTGAGCTCTTAAGAAAAAAAGGTTTCAAAGTAACGCCACAACGTTTGGCAATCTATAACGCATTATGCAACACTAAAGCACATCCTAATGCTGAAATGATATTTAATAAATTGCAACCTTATTACCCTACAATGAGTTTGGCTACAATTTACAAAACTGTTGATATTTTACACGAAATCGGATTAATCAATATCTTAAATGTCGGTGAAGATTCTTTCCGTTATGACGCAAACACTAGCTCTCATGCTCATATCTGTTGTACTGAATGTGGCAGAGTTGATGATATCATGATCGATTTTGCTAAATGTGTAGAAGAAGTTGCTAGTCAATCTTCTTATGATGTTCATCGTCATCAATTTTACTTCTATGGCACTTGCGCAGAATGTAAAGCTAAATTAAATAGCAAAGCTAAAGTTAGTTAATTCATTAATTCAATTAATTTTAATTAAAATTTAATCTAAAGCCACAGTTTTCTGTGGCTTTTTATATTGTATTTTTCTTATCCTAGTAATATACTAATCATATTACTTAATGGCTAAGGCTATATACACATATAATCAATAAAAATCAGAAATGAGGTTTTTTATTTTATGAACATATCTGTCTTAGCTAGTGGTAGCCGCGGCAATTGTACTTTAATTCATGATGATAATAATGCTATCTTGATTGATATGGGTATTAGCACCCGTAAATTGAAACAAGCTTTAGCACAACTACATTTAAATATTGAAGACTTAGATGCTATTTTTATAACGCATGAGCATATCGACCATATCCGTGGTTTAAAGACTTTGACCAAAAATTATAATGTGCCAATTTATAGCAAAACTGCTACATTAAAACAAATAGCTATTACTCAAAAATTTACAGATATAAATTTAAAAAATTGCCAAGCACTTACAACTAATAATATTGATATCGGCAATCTAGCTATAAAAATATTCAATATTTCTCATGATGCAATCGACCCTGTAGGTTACACTATATCTAAGTATAAAGATAATGCTAAAACAAAGAAATTTACTGAAAAAATAACTCTAGCTACCGATTTAGGTTTTGTCAGTGAAACAGTACAATCTGCTTTAGAGGACTCTGATATTTTAGTATTGGAAGCCAATCATGATTTAAAATTATTGCAAAATGGTCAATATCCATGGTCATTGAAAAAACGTATTTTAAGCACTAAAGGTCATTTATCTAATGTTGATGCCGGTTTTGCTATCAACAGACTTCAAGCTAAACCTCAACAGATAATTTTGGCTCATCTTAGCGAACAAAATAATTCTCCTGATATCGCTTTAAATACAATCAAGCAAATTTTTCAAGAAAATAATTTAATGGATATTTCTTTACATGTGGCATCACCTGATAGAATGTTAAATATTAAAAATTAAATTTAATATTCTATCCATATTTTAAATAGATAATTATTTTAAGGAGGTTTTTCTATGCGTTCTCCACTTTCCATCTTAGGCATTTGCCTTATCTCTATGAGTATTTTTCTTGGCGGTTGTGGTAGCGATGAACAAAGTGCTACATCTTCATCTTCTGTAGCAGCATCTTCCGCTTCTAGTGAAAAATCCACTGCACCTATTTCCGATGCGCGCAATACACCAATAGTGCAAGCAGCTAAAAAAGTAGGTCCTGCTGTTGTTGGTATCACTAATAAAGCAGTAGCTCGCGATTGGTTCAATCGTCAAGTTGAAATTGATAAAGGTACTGGTTCTGGTGTTATCTTTAGAAGTGATGGTTATATCGTAACTAATAACCATGTAATTGAAGGTGCTAAAGATATCACTGTAGCTCTCGCTGATGGCAGAACACTTCCTGCTACACTCATTGGCACTGACCCATATTCAGATTTAGCAGTAATCAAAGTAGATGCTACTGATTTACCAACTGCTGAATTCGGTAATTCCGATGATATCATGGTCGGTGAACCTGCCATTGCTATCGGCAATCCTTTAGGTCTAGAATTTCAGGGCAGTGTAACTGCTGGCGTAATCAGTGCATTAAACCGCACTTTAACTATCGGTGATAATCGTCTAAAACTTTTACAAACTGATGCAGCTATCAATCCTGGTAACTCTGGCGGTGCACTTGTAAATGCTGATGGTCAAGTAATCGGTATCAATAGTGCCAAACTTGCTGCTACTGGCGTTGAAGGTATCGGTTTTGCTATTCCTATCAATACTGCTAAACCAATCATTGATGAATTAATCAATAAAGGTCATGTAACTTACCCATATCTTGGCGTGGGTGTTCTTGATAAACAAACTGCAGCTCAAGCTGGTTATAAATTAAATGTCGATGCTGGCGTCATTGTAATGCAACTTGAACTCGGCAGTCCTGCTGACCAAGCTGGTATTAGACAACGTGATTTAATCTTAAAAATCGACGGTAAAGACACTAATACTGTAGCTGATTTACGCAGTATCATAGCTGAACATAAAGTCGGCGATAATATCACAATCACAATCTCAAGAAATGGACAAGTTGGCGATGTTACAGCTACTCTAGCTGAAATGCCAACAAATAATTAATCATGAAAATATCAATTGTAGCTTCAGGTAAAATTAAAGAAAAATATTTACGCGATGGTATCAATGAATTTGTAAAACGCTTAAAACCTTTTACACAATTAGAATTCATTGAAATCAATGAAGAAAAAATGAAAGATAATCCTTCACCAGCTGAGAAAAAAGCTACATTAATAGCTGAAGGTGAAAGACTCTTAAAGAAAGTTCCAGCAAATAGTTATTTAATTGTACTTGATGTTTTTGGTAAAGATATTTCCTCAGAAGAATTATCTGCCAAAATTGATAAACTCACTTTATCTGGACAAAGCCATATAACCTTTTTAATCGGAGGAGCTTTTGGTTTATCTGAAGAAGTCCGCAAACGTGCTGATGAACGTATTTCTTTTTCACGAATGACATTTACACATCAAATGATAAGACTTCTACTCGTAGAACAAATCTATCGTGCTTTCAAAATCAGCCGTGGTGAAAAATATCACTGGTAAATCATAAGAAGTATAGACAAAATAAAAGCTCAGGATTTCCTGAGCTTTTGCTTTATAAAATATAAAAGAGGTGATTTTTTTGTCAGTACCATTTTACCATATCTTTGATAAAGACTCGGTCGGTCAATTAATCAATCCTTTGCCTTTAAATCAAATTCTCAAATGGGCTGGGCAAATAACAACAGCCCAAACAGAAGAAAACAAACCAAAAATTCTCTTTTTGGGAATTGATATCCAGACAGATTTTATGGATAATGGAGCTTTAGGTGTTGCAGGCGCGAAGCAAGATGTAATTCGCCTAAGTCAATTTCTCTATAAACATATGGATAAATTATCTAAAATCATTGTTTCACTAGATACTCATGAAGTAAAACAAATCTTTCACCCTTGCTGGTGGGTAGATATTGAAGGCAATCACCCTGCTCCTTATACCATTATCAAAGCTTCTGATTTAACAGAAGGTAAATGGAGAGCTACTGTTGACCCTGCACTTAGCAAAAATTATGTTCGTCATTTAGAAAAAGCCGATAAACAATTATGTATTTGGCCTTACCACTGTATTAACGGTACTGTAGGTGCTACTTTAGAGAGTCAATTCAATAATATTATTCACTTCATTTCTTTAGCTCAAAATATTCCTTTAACAAAAATCAATAAAGGGCAATATCCACTTTCAGAAATGTACGGTATCATCAAACCTGAATATTCCATGCATGATGATACAAATACAGATTTACTCACTGAGATTGCTTCTTTTGATAAAATCATTATCGCAGGTGAAGCAAAATCCCACTGCGTACTTGAAAGTGTCCGCCAAATCTGCGAATATTATTTTGACAAATTAGAGATAACACGCAAAATATACGTACTCACTGATTGCATGAGTGATATTCAAGGCTTCGAGCAATACAGTGAAACTAGATATAATATTTTAGCCAATAAATATAAAATCAATCTCGTAAAATCTACTGATAATTTTCTCTAACAAAAAAGCGACTTTAATTAAAAAATTAAAGTCGCTCTTTTTATTTTATTTATTTAGTACTTTTTTATTTGGACTTACAAACATCATGATGAACATAATTATTAACGTCAACATAATAGCTGTAGATTGAGCATTTAAAATCCAAATGCCTTTATTACCATTAAATAAATCTAATCCTACAGTAACTATAATCCCCACTATTGTAGAAATTATAGCAGCTGAAGCACTACTGCGTTTTGTAAATAAACCGAATAATAATGGTGCTGTAATGGATACAGACATCAAGGAATAGAAAATAGATAATGCTGAAATTACATTTGGTAACACAATCGCAAGACCAATACCGATAATACCTGCCATTACAGTTACAAATCTACTGCCTTTGATTAAGCTTTCATCAGAAACATTAGGATTGATAAAAGATTTATATAAATCTTTCGTAAAAGATGTTGTTATCATATATAAAACTGCATCTGCTGCACTGATTTCCGCCGAGAAAATAGCTGCCAAAGCTAAAGCTGAAGCCCAAAATGGCATACATTCTTTCATTACATAAGGAAGTGCTAAATCCTGCTGTGGTAAATCTGGGGCAATAGCATAAGCTGCCATACCTAAAGTAACAGGAATGATGGAAAATAATAACATGACTAAACCACAAGCAAATGTACTAATGCGTACTGTATTTTTATCTCTTGCACTATACACTTTACCGATAAGTGCTGGAGATAGGAAAAATGATGGCATTAACATCAAGAAAAAGCCCATGATTACAGTATTACCTAAGCCATCAAAACTAAAATAAGCTGTTGATTTTGCTACATCAGCCATATTAGCTACTACTTTTGCCTGTAAACCATCAAGACCACCAACAAAAGATAATACAAGTGGTACAGCTACGATAAAACCGATTAATTTTACTCCAGCTTCAATTAAATTTGCGTAAACAGCTGATAAAAATCCACCTGCACAAAAATATAAAACGACTACAACAGAAGCGATTAAAACACCTGTAGTTTTATCAATTTCTGCTACTACAGATAATATCCAGGCAATCCCCATCAATTGACCAGCAAAAATGGCTAAAGTGCCAATCGCCATCATCAATGATATAAGACCTCTAAAATAACGATTATAACGATATTCTAAATAATCACCTAAAGTATAAAAACCATGATTTTTGGCTATTTCCCAAATTTTAGGGCCAATGACAAATGCCAAAATAAATGTACCTACAGCTGAAGCAATAATCCACCATGCAGCAGAGATACCTGATGTAAAGCCCATACCTGCTACGCCAACGGTTGAGCCTGCACCAATATTTGGTGCTACCAAAGTGATGAATAATAAAAATGGTGCCATTTTACGTCCACCAACAAAGAAATCATCTGCTCCTTTTACTTTTCGTGATATTATCACACCAACAGCGATTAATAACACAGCATAAAGGGCAATTACCATAAGATACCAGTTCATTATAAGCCTCCACTCTTTCGCCTAAGTCAATAACCTAAAAATCAAGGTTTATTGCTATTTGCAGACAAAAACATTCCTCAAAAATCAACTGCAAATTAATTGTCAGTTGTTCTTGCCAAGACTATAGCTTATTTATTATAGTATAGACAATATTAAAATACAAATATAAATGTGGTGATATCATGGAACGTTTACAGATAAAAAATGATATTGAAGGTATGCAAGAAGCCCTAATTGAAGCTAAAAAAGCTTTTGCTATCGGTGAAATTCCTATAGGAGCTATAATCTGCGATGATAAAGGCAATATCATCGCTCGCGGTCATAATCTTCGCGAAAAAACATTTGATGCCACTGCTCATGCAGAAATTGTAGCTATTCGCAAAGCCTGCACTAAACTTCAAAACTGGCGACTTTCTGATTTAACTTTATATGTAACAATTGAGCCATGTCCTATGTGTGCTGGCGCTATCTTTTCTAGTAGATTAAAGCGCTTAGTCTACGGTGCTACTGATTGGCGCGCTGGTGGTTGTGAATCTGTATTTAATATCGTAAATAATCATTGGCTAAATCATCAAACGCAAATACGAGCTGGTGTACTCGAAGATGAATGCTCTTTACTGGTAAAAAAATTCTTTCAAACTAGACGTCAAAATCACAATTGAGGTTTCTCTAGCAAACAAAATTTTATTTTTAGAAAAATTTTACAAAATTAAAGGGATTTTCACTTTTTTTAGCGAAATAAAATATACATACAAATAGTTCAAGAATTAGGTGGTAATATATGCCAAATATACAACAAATTGTCGTTCCTATAAATGGCACAGCAGAATCATTCAAAGCTTTATCTTTAGCTTCAGATTTAGCAAAAATATACCAAGCACAGATTTGTTTATTATTAGTTACATACTTTTCCACAGAAACTGATGATAAATCAACATATTCTTCTTGGTTAGCCACTCCGTTGACTGGTTCAGTTTCTCGTTATGCTGAAAGTGTTTTTCTTAGGGCAAAAGATTTATTGCCTGCAAATATTGATATCAGCACACATCATTTAAGTGGACAACCTGCTTCAAAAATTTTAGAATTTACCAAAGCTCATAATACAGATTTAATCATCATGGGTTGCCGTAAATTGAATTTATTTAGCAGTATTTTAAATGGTAGTACAAGTCGCCAAATTCTTGAAAAATCAACTTGTCCTGTAATCATTGTAAAATAATCTTTGGAGGGATTCCTTATGACAGATATTAAACGTATTTTAGTACCAGTAGATGGCTCTGAAACTTCTGATAGAGCTATTGAAGAAGCTATTAAAATTGCCGAAGTATATAATTCAGATATTCACATTCTTTATGTAGCAAATATCAACCAACTAGCAATCAATGCTTGCCTCTCTGATGCAATCTTAGAAGCAGTAACAAAAGCTGGTAATGAAATACTAGAGAAAGCTGCTAATAAAGTTCCTGAAAAAATCAATGTAATTACAACTTCAGAAACTGGTTCTCCATCTGTTACTATCACAGATTTTGCTGATGAAATCAAAGCTGACTTAGTAGTAATTGGCAGTCGTGGACTTGGTCTTGTAAAAGGTGTACTTTTAGGCTCTGTAAGCCAATATGTAGTAGAACATGCTCCATGTCCTGCTTTAGTTGTAAAATAAAATATAAATATGAAAAGAGTCTATATATAGGCTCTTTTTTTTAATCTAAAGTTAATTAAATTTTAATATGATTATTTTTTTTCGATGATATACTAAATGTACAAATAAAAAATATGCGATATTTATATAAATCAATAGCCGAAAGGGTGTGTATCTCATGAAAACTACTTTAAAGAAAAAACTTACAGCTGCTATTTTAGCTGGCTGTAGTACATTTATATTAAGTGGTGTAGCTTTAGCTAATCCTCCGCAACCACCACCTCCTCCACCTACAGAATTAGCACAAAGACCAACACCACCGCCTCCTCCACCTAGACCATTTGTACACAACGAAGAAGTACAAAATTATTGCACACAATTTGAAAGTGATTATTCTTGGATGTATCTATCCACACGTGAAGATGCTGCAAGAGATTTTGTATCTGTAGATAAAGCTTTAGAACGCAATACTATTTCCACTAATCAAGCTACTAAATTAAAAAAAGAAATCATCAGTTTTTATAAAGACAGACAAAAATATGAAGATAAAGCTCGTAAATTAGACCGCAGAGATGCTAGAGAATATCGTCAAGAAAATCGTGAACATTTCTCCTTACGTGCTAATATAGCAGATATCTCCGAAAGCACTACTATCCCTGTAGATACTTTAAAACGCATTTTATTTAAACCAAACCCTAAAGCACCTAAAGATCGTGATGATTTATCCGAAAGACTCGCTAAATTCACTAATCAATTAGTAGCTGATGGAAAAATCACTCAGGATGAAGTAAATATCCTTGATGAATATATGCAATCTGGTAGAGATAAATTAGCTAATATGACAAAAGAAGAACGCCGTGAATATTTAGCTGATTATCGTCAATTAACTGATGAACAGCGTTTAGCTAAAATTTCTGAAGGAACTGGCATTTCTCCAGAAAGATTACAACAAATTTTCACTGCTTTTAAAGAAGCTGTAAAAGATAAATTACAGACTAAAATTCAAGATTAAAATTAATTTAACTAAAAATGCCTAGAAGCTATAACTTCTAGGCATTTTTTATTTCATAAGTATTATAAATATCTAATATATATATATACACTAGCTACAATAATAGATAAAATCATGAGTGGAAAAGCTATTTTTAAATAGCTGATAAAGGATAATTTTTCACCATGAGCACTTGCCATACCTGCTACTACTACATTGGCACTCGCACCAATAAGTGTACCATTACCACCAAGACAAGCACCTAAAGACAATGCCCACCAAAGTGGTTCAAGATTAGTCATACCCATAGCACCCATTTCCTTAATCATAGGAATAAGTGTAGCTACAAAAGGAATGTTATCAATAAATGCTGAAGCAATAGCACTGAGCCATAAGATAAGCATTGTGGAAGCAGTAACATTTCCAGATGTTATTTTTATAGCTTCTGCTGCCATAGCCTTGATAACGCCAGTTTCTACTAAACCGCCAACTAAAATAAACAAACCAACAAAGAAGAAAATAGCAAGCCATTCCAAACGACTTAAGATATTTGCAATTCTTTTTTCACGTCTACTTACAGTGATCAACATCAATATAGAAGCACCTGCTAAAGCTACAGTTGCCGATTCTAAACCAAGTTGAGAATGGAACATAAATGTAATAATAGTTAAAAATAATACAATCAAACATTTTTTCAATAATAAAGTATCTTTTAACTCTTCTTTTTCATTCATTGCCATTACTTGTTCTTGTAATGCAGTTGTTGTTGTTAATTTCTTATGATATATAGCAATGATTATCGCTATAGTAATAGCAAAAATGACAATACAGATATCACCTAAATTAGTCAAAAATGCCATAAAATCCATTTCGGGAACAGCACTACCGATCATAATATTTGGTGGGTCACCGATAAGTGTTGCTGTACCACCGATATTAGAAGACATAATCTGTGCAATCAAAAATGGCTGTACTGGTATTTTTAGCTGTGCTGTAATACTAAAAGTTACAGGTACTGTCAATAAAACAGTAGTTACATTGTCTAAAAAAGCAGAACAAACAGCTGTAAGTGCAGATAATGCTACTAATAATTTCACTGGGTTGGCTTTTACTTTTTTTGCTGCCCAAATAGCCAAATAATTAAACAATCCTGTTTCACTGGTAATATTGACCATAATCATCATACCAGTAAGCAAACCAATCGTATTAAAATCAATGTGATGGATTGCTTGGTCTTGTGATAATATGCCCATAATAATCATAACCATAGCACCTGTCAAAGCCACTATAGTACGATGTATTTTCTCAGAAATAATCAACATATAGGCAATGACAAATACAGCTATAGCTATATAAGCACTACTATCCATCAATAATCACTTTCTTTCCTAAAAGATATTTATAATTATTTAAAATCTACTTAAATAAATTTTAAATATTATACATACTAATAGCTAAATCACTTAAATATGATTTATAAAATTTCATCTTATTATTTTGTATATAAAATCTAGGTACACGACGAGAAATCATGCAAGTTATTTCATAATTTATAGTTCCCAATTTTTCAGCCAATTCATCAGCTAAAATACATTCATCACCTTGTTTACCAAAGAGAACTACTTCATCGCCTACTTGTACATTTTCGATATCTGTAACATCAACCATGCACTGGTCCATGCAGATATTACCTACTACTTTTGCACGCTTACCATGTATCAATACTTCTGCTTTTCCAGATAATAATCTAGTATAGCCATCAGCATAACCTACAGGTATAGTGGCAATCACGCGAGTATCTTTAGCTATAAATTTATGACCATAACTTACACCTTCGCCAGCATGTATAGTTTTTACATGTGTTACTTCACATTTAAAACTCATAGCTGGTTTTAAGCCAGTATTGCTGATATCAACTTCATCTGATGGTGCCATGCCATATAATATCACTCCAGCACGTACCATATCATAATGATACTCTGGTAAATCAATAATAGTAGCACTATTAGCACAATGATGTACATTGACCTTCACTCCAGCTTTGGCCACTTCATCACAAACCCATTTAAAACGTTTATATTGAGTATGTGTAAAAGTTTTATCTGCACAATCGGCTAAACAAAAATGAGTAAACATACCTTCTATTTTTACATTAGGTAATTTGCTTATTTTTACAATTTCTTCTACAGCTTCTTTTGTTGGTTGATAGCCAATGCGTTGCATACCGCTATCTATAGCTATATGAAATACCACTTCACTTTGTTGTTTTACAGCTTCCTCAGAAAAAAGTCTTGCTTGTTCATAATCAAAGATGCATACATCAATTCCATAAGCAATAGCTTCACTAGCTCTCACTGGATTTGTATAACCCAAAATAAAAATAGGAGCTATAATACCTTGATGACGAAGCTCTAGCCCTTCATCTAAACGTGCTACAGCTAATCTATCAGCACCATTTTCCAATAAAGTTTTAGCTAAAGTTACAGAACCATGACCATAAGCATCTGCTTTGATTACAGCTGCCACTTCTTTTGATTTTGCCATCTTTCGTATAATTTGCATATTCTGTGCAATTACATCTAAATCAATTTCTGTCCACAATAATCTTATCATTTCGGACTCCACAATCTATTCGCTTCCATTCTTAATCATTCTAGTACATTTCAATTTACAAATACTATTTTTTAATTTGCTTCATAACGACGAATACGCAAATTCAAGTTATATTCTTCACAAACCTTTTTACAAGCATTGATTTCATCTTCGCCGATAATATCCACTATAGTTACTACTACATTTGGAATGTAATTTTTGCAATCCACTGCAAAATCAAGCATAGCTTTATAAGATTTTATACCAAAACGACTGCGTGTAACTTCTAAATATTTTTCTGCATTTGATTCATTCAAACTTATAGAAATAGTATTTAATAAACCTTTAAATAACACAGCTGTTTTTTTACCATATTCTAAATCACTCAAACCATTTGTATTCATTCTAACTTTAAATTTAGGATATGTTTGATGGATAAAAGTCAATAATTTTACCAAGTCATCTAAACGCATAGTTGGTTCACCAAAACCACAAATGACAATATCTTCTACATTTTCCATAGGTGCATTTAAAAATGCTTGTTTAATTTCTTCTAAAGAAGGTTCGCCATCTTTTAACCATAACTTATGGTCGTCCTTTAAATGACGCAAACAAAATGTGCAATTACAATTACATCTATTGGTAAAATTTACATACATATTGAATTTTTCTTTAGGAAATAATTTAACTTTTTCACTAAAATCAATATATCCATTATTATGTAATGTATATAATATCATTTAATCACCTTTTCCTTGTTACAATATAACATAAAAATTATAGCCTTTTAGCTTCTAAACTTCAATATAAAATCATATTTATAATTAATAAATAAGCTTTAATTCTACCAACTACATTGTTTAGTAAAATTAAAGCTTATTTTTGTACGCTATTATTTTAAATCAGTTAAATATTCTTCAAAACATAAACCATAATTCCATGGCACATTTAAAGAATTAGTATATGCCATTGCTTTTCCTACAAAATCAGCTGCTTTTTGCACAGCTTTCGGTAAAGCTTCTCCACGAACTAAACAAGCTGTCAAGATAGCCACAAAAGCATCTCCTGTACCTGAATGTTCTTCTGGTATGCGATTATTCTCTTGCATACATGGATTTTTACCTTGCTCATAAATATAATTATAAACTTTGTCAGCTGTTTCATTGACAAGACCTGTGATTACAATTTGCTTTACGCCTTTAGTAGCTATAGCTTGTGCCATTTTTAATAATTCAGCTTCAGTTGGCATTTTATTTGGATATTCTATATCCAATAATTGACAAACCTCTGTTAAATTCGGCGTTAAAACATCAGCCACATTCAATAATTGTCGCATTTTCAAACAAAGTTCTTCATTATAAGAAGAATACAATTTTCCGCCATCGCCCATCACTGGGTCAACGACAAATAAAGTATTTTCTTTTTTAAAGCGTCTTGCAAATTCTAATACAAGTTCAATCTGATCTTTAGAGCCTAAAAAACCTGTCAAGATGCCATCAAATTCTAAATTCAAAGCTTGCCAATTATCCATATGAGCTTTCATATGACGAGTATAATCGTCCATATAATGCACAGGAAAACCTGTATGCGCTGCTAAAATTGCAGTAGGAAGCGGACAAGCTTGTATCTTTAAAGCTGAAATCAATGGCAATTGTACTGTTACAGAACAGCGACCAAAACCTGTTATATCATTTATTAAAGCAATTCTTTTTTGTTTATTCACTTACTCTAAAACAGCTCCTGTGCTAGCAGATGTTGTAAGTTTTGCATAACGGGAAAGATATCCTGTTTTTACTTTTGGTTCAGGTTTTACCCAATTAGCTTTACGTTTAGCCATTTCTTCATCGCTGATTAATACATTTAATTTACGATTTGGAATATCGATATCAATGATATCACCATCTTCAAGATATGCGATTGGACCGCCAGCCATAGCTTCTGGAGATACGTGACCGATACAAGCACCACGAGTAGCACCAGAGAAACGACCATCTGTAATAAGCGCTACTTTTAAGCCCATACCTGCGATAACAGCAGTTGGATTGAGCATTTCACGCATACCAGGGCCACCTTTTGGACCTTCATAACGAATTACTACTACATCGCCATCTTTGATTTTGCCCCCAGTAATAGCTTCGATAGCTTCTTCTTCAGAATTAAAGCATTTTGCTGTACCTTTATAGCAAAGCATATCTTCTGTTACTGCACTAGCTTTTACTACTGCATAATCTGGAGCTAAATTACCTTGTAATATAGCGATACCACCTGTTGGACGATATGGTGCTTCTACTGTTTTGATTACATCAGCACGCTGAATTTCGCTATTTTTTATTCTATCTTCAACAGTTCCTGTTACTGTGAGTGCATCTAAATGAATAAGACCTTTTTTGCTGAGTTCATGCATTACTGCACAAACACCGCCAGCTTCATTTAAATCTTGCATATGATGAGTACCAGCTGGGCTTAATTTTGTGATATAAGGTGTTTTTGCACTGATTTCATCAAATAATGGAGCTGGAAGTTTAATACCTGCTTCATGTGCAATAGCTGTAAGATGAAGTACAGTATTAGAAGAACCACCAATACCCATATCTACAGTGATTGCATTTTCAAATGCTTTTTGAGTTAAAATATCACGAGGTTTAATATCTTTTGCAATTAAATCCATGATTACATGACCAGCTTGTTTTGCAAGTGAAATTCTAGCACCAGTATAAGCAGCTGGAATTGTACCATTACCAGGAAGTCCCATACCTAATACTTCTGTTAAAGTATTCATTGTATTAGCTGTAAATAATCCAGAGCAAGAACCGCAACCTGGACAAGCTTTTGCTTCTAAATCATACATTTCATCTTCTGTGATTTTGCCAGCTGTAAATTTACCAGCAGCTTCAAAAGTTGTGCTTACGCTGACATCTTTACCTTGATAGCGACCAGCAAGCATAGGGCCACCACTTACTACTACGCAAGGAATATTTAAACGAGCAGCTGCCATGAGCATACCTGGAACGATTTTATCGCAGTTTGGAATGAGTACTAAACCATCAAAAGCATGAGCTGTTGCTACAGCTTCGATAGAATCAGCAATTAATTCACGGCTAGCCAAGGAGAATTTCATACCAGGGTGTCCCATAGCAATACCATCGCAAACACCAATAGCTGGGAATTCAATAGGTGTACCGCCAGCAGCAGCTACACCGAGTTTTGCTGCATCAGCGATTGTACGTAAATGAATATGACCTGGAATTATTTCATTAAAAGCATTTACAATACCAACTAATGGTTTTTTCAAATCTTCTGGACCATATCCCATAGCATTAAATAAAGCACGATGTGCTGAACGAGTTGCACCTTTTTTTACTAAATCACTTCTCATGAACAAACCACCTTTTCTATCTACATATAATATATAAACAATAAATTTATTATACTAACAGATTAATCATATATACAAATAAAATTCTCTTAATCCATGCGATTAACTGCACTGATTAAAGCTTTTATAGAAGCAGTGATGATATCTGTATCCATACCAGCACCCCAGTATGTTTTACCATTTTCTGCTGTAATACCTACATATGCCATAGCTCTTGAAGTAGCACCGATTTCCATAGCATGTTCACTATAAATCAAATTATCATATTTGATGCCAAATTCTTTTTGTATAGCATTACTTGCGGCATCAAAGCGACCATTACCTTGTGTTTCTACTACAACTTCATGACCATGTTCCATCAAATGTACATTACCTTTAAATGTGCCATCTGCTTGTTTATTCAAAACAAAATCAATCAATTTATATGGTTCTTCAACATTTACATAATTGTCTTGGAAAATTTGATAAATTTCTTCTGGCATAAGTTCTTTATGTTTATGGTCAGATACACCTTTTACGCAATAACCGAAGTCTTCACGCATTTTCTTAGGCATGTTAAGACCATATTTTTGTTCCATAACATAAGCTACGCCACCTTTACCAGATTGGCTATTGATACGAATAACATCTGCATCATATTGACGACCAACATCTTGTGGGTCAATTAAAAGATATGGAACAGTCCAATGTGGTTCATCATTTTCTTCACGCCATTTCATACCTTTAGCGATAGCATCTTGGTGAGAACCGGAGAATGCTGCAAATACGAGTTTACCAGCATATGGTTGACGTTCATATACATGCATACGAGTTACGCGTTCATACATTTCAATGATTTCTGGCATATTGGAAAAATCAAGTTTAGGGTCAACGCCTAAAGCAAACATATTCATAGCGATAGTGATAATATCGGCATTACCTGTACGTTCACCATTACCAAAGAGAGTACCTTCAATACGGTCAGCACCAGCGAGTAAGCCCATTTCAGAATCTGCAACGCCTGTGCCACGGTCATTATGTGGGTGAAGTGATAATACTACATTTTCACGATATTTGAGATTTTGAGAAATATATGCTATCTGACTTGCATATACATGAGGCATGGACATCTGCACTGTTGCAGGTAAATTAATGATAGCTTTTCGATCGCTTGTTGGTTGCCATACATCTAAAACAGCATTACATACTTCTAAAGCAAATTCTGGTTCTGTTCCTGTGAAACTTTCTGGAGAATATTCAAAACGATAATTTGCTCCTGCTTGTTCAGTTAAATCTTTAAGTAATTTTGCACCATCAATAGCGATTTGTTTGATTTCTTCTTTAGATTTTCTAAATACTTGTTGGCGCTGTGCTACAGAAGTGGAATTATACACATGAACTATAGCATTTTTTACACCTTTTAAAGCTTCAAAAGTTCTTTTGATGATATGTTCACGAGCTTGAGTCAATACCTGTACTGTTACATCATCAGGAATTAAATCTTGTTCTACCAATGTACGCAAAAATTCAAATTCAGTTTCAGAAGCTGCTGGGAAACCAACTTCAATTTCTTTAAATCCGATTTCTACAAGGCGTTTATAAAATTCGATTTTTTCCTCTAAGCTCATAGGAATAATCAAAGATTGATTACCATCACGAAGGTCTACGCTACACCATGTAGGAGCTTTGTCCACATATTCTTTTTGAGTCCAACTCATGTCTACTGTTGGTGGCATAAAATAACCTTTAGTATATTTATTAACATTCATCATTATGTATTCCTCCAATAACAATTTATAAAAAAAGCTTTCATCTCTAAAACTAGAGACGAAAGCTGTACTTACGCGTTACCACTCTTATTCATGTAAAAATATCTACATGCACTCATTTTTAAACTCAATATAACGGTCGAGTACCGACTTAACCTAATTATCTATAATCTAAGATGTTCAGCCAGCTATTCCAAGGCGAGTTCAAAAAATCTTCCTTACTGTTTTGCACCAATCAACAGCTCTCTGTAAAAGAAAATAATTTTACTATTCCTTTTCTTCATATTTTTATATTTATAATTGTTTAATATTGCTGTTTAATACCTTATCATATAGCATAATTTTTTGCAAGTGTTTTGTATACAAATTTACATTTTATTTTAAAGAATTGACATCTTTATAGAAATCTTTTACTGCTCTATTAAACATATCATAGGCTTTTTTCTCATCTTCTCTTTTATCAATTCTTTCAAATATTGTCTTGCCGTCTTTATCAGTTAAGACAAATTTAGCGGAAAAATACTGAGTGTAATAATAATAACCCGGTTTTGTTACTGTTACAGGAATTGTTACTGAAGAAGTCTTCCCATCTTTGCCTGTATGCGTAATAGTTTGGTTTTCTGTAACAGTTTGTTCATCTACCCAATATTTCTTAGTTCCCCATGTCAACATTTTCACAGATAAAACAGCATCTGCTATATCTTTATTATTTACAATTCTATATTTTTTTATATATTTTTCATTTTCGTCCAAAGATTGACGTACTTTCAAAGCTTCTAAATCAGAAAAAGAGACACTTTCGTCTTTTTCTACATCATCTTCAACGTAAATTTTTTGTACCTTACTTAAATCATAATTGTCCGCTTTCCATTCAGCTTTTTCAGCACTTGCCACTACTGCTGATAATAAAATACATAACATAATCAAAACTGAACTCAAATACTTTTTCATTATTCCATCTCCTTTATAGAAATTTATTTCATTAATAGGTAAATTTTATCATAATAATTATTAAAATCAAATATTAATATCAATGAAAATAAAACTTTTTTATACTTTTAGCAAAAACAAATTTCCTATACTAAAAATCAAAAGTCCGTTTTTACTTTCCTAAAAAAAGAAAAAATCTTCCTAGTAATATACTTTTTACCCAAAGTTTTGCTGTTTTTCTCGCCAAAATATTACTCTTGACAAAATTTTTCCACTTGTAATATCATATCTTTTAATGACATTGTTAATTTGTTAACTTAAAATAAACGATATTGGAGTGATTTTCATGGGTATGACTATGACCGAAAAAATTTTGGCTAAACATGCTGGAATTGATGTGGTAAAACCTGGACAGCTCATCAATTGCAAACTTGATATGGTACTTGCAAATGATGTAACTGCTCCACCTGCAATTAAAGAATTTGAAAAAATTGGCAAACCTGTTTTTGATAATACAAAAATAGCTCTTGTGCCTGACCATTTTACACCAAATAAAGATATTAAATCCGCTGGACTTGCTAAAATTGTTCGTGATTTTGCACATAAACATAATATTGTAAACTACTTTGAAATTGGTCGTGTAGGTATTGAACATGTAATTTTACCAGAAAAAGGTCTTGTAGCTCCTGGTATGGTAACTATCGGTGCAGATTCTCATACTTGTACATATGGTGCCTTAGGTGGCTTTTCCACAGGTGTTGGTTCTACAGATTTAGGCGTTGCCCTTGCTACTGGTGAAGCATGGTTCAAAGTTCCTGAAACCATCAAAGTCAATATCACTGGTAAAAAACCTAAATATATCTGTGGTAAAGATGTTATGCTCACTTTAATCGGCATGATCGGTGTAGATGGAGCTTTATATAAAGCATTAGAATTTGCTGGCGAAGGTGTCAAAGAACTCAATATGACTGACCGTTTAACAATTGCCAATATGGCTATCGAAGCTGGTGCTAAAAATGGTATTTTCCCTGTAGATGATGAAACTCTCAATTATATTAAAGACCGTGTAACTAAACCATATGAAATCGTTGAAGCAGACAGCGATGCTACTTATTGTCAAACTGTAGAAATCAATCTTTCTGAATTAAAACCTGTAGTAGCATTCCCTCATCTTCCTGAAAATACTCATACTGTTGAATCCATCAAAGAACCTATCACTATTGATCAGGTAGTTATCGGCTCTTGTACTAATGGACGTTTAGAAGATTTAGCAATCGCTGCTTCTATCTTAAAAGGTCATAAAGTACATCCTAATGTTCGTTGTATCATCATTCCTGGTAGCCAACAAGTATATCTTGATGCTATTCATAATGGTTATGTAGATACATTTATTGAAGCTGGTGCTGCTGTAAGTACACCAACTTGTGGACCTTGTCTTGGTGCTCATATGGGTATTATGACTGCTGGTGAACGTTGCGTTTCTACTACAAATCGTAACTTCCGTGGTCGCATGGGACATGTAGATAGTGAAGTATATCTCGCTAGCCCTTATGTAGCTGCAGCTAGTGCAATTCTTGGAAAAATCGCAACTCCTGAGGAGGTAGAATAATATGGCTGAAAAATTAGAAGGAAAAGTTTGGCGCTATGGCGACAATATTGATACAGATGTAATTATCCCTGCTCGTTATTTAAATTCTTTTGACCCAAAAGAATTAGCTAGTCATTGTATGGTAGATATCGACGAAACTTTTGCTCAAAATGTAGTAGAAGGCGATATCATGGTCGGCGGTAAAAACTTCGGCTGTGGTTCTTCTCGTGAACATGCTCCAATCGCCATCAAAGCTTCTGGTGTTCCTGTAGTAATCGCTAGCAGTTTTGCTCGTATTTTCTATCGCAATGCCATCAATACTGGTTTACCATTACTTGAAATTGGTGATGATGTAGAAAAAATCCATGCTAATGATAAATTACGCGTTGATTTATCCACTGGTACTATTGAAAATCTCACAACTGGTGATACATTCCATGCTGTGCCACTTCCTGGATTTATCCAAGATATTGCCAAAGCTGGCGGACTCATCAACTACATTAAACAGAAGGGTTAAGATTATCTATGAGTAAAAAAATTGTAGTCATTCCTGGCGATGGTATTGGTCAAGAAATAACTGATAGTGCCGTTGCCGTTTTAAAAAAAGTTTCTGATAAATATAATTTAAATCTTGAATTTGAAAGTCATCCTGCTGGTGGTACTGCTTATGATTTATGTGGCACCCCACTTCCACAGACAACACTTGAAGCTGCACAAAATGCTGACGCTGTGCTTTTCGGTGCTGTTGGTGGTCCAAAATGGGATAATGTAGAACCTACACTTCGCCCTGAAAAAGCAGTTTTAGGGCTTAGAAAAGGACTCGGATTATATGCTAATCTTCGTCCTATCAAAGTAGCAGATGCTCTTGTTGAATATTCTCCACTCAAAGAAGAAATCGTAAAAGGTACTGATGTATTAATCGTACGTGAATTAATCGGCGGTATCTATTTTGGCGATAAATGTGAAAGTGAAATCTATGAAGGCAATGAACGTGCTTGGGATTTAGAAAATTATTCTGTTCCTGAAGTCAATCGCATCGTAGAATTCGCTATGCAAGCTGCTAAAAAACGTAAAAATCAAGTGACTTCCGTAGATAAATCCAACGTTTTAGCAACCTCTAGATTATGGCGTAGAACAACTGCTAAAGTAGCGGAAAAATATCCTGAAATCACTTTAGAAAATCTCTATGTAGATAACTGTGCTATGCAACTTGCCATCAACCCAAGCCAATTTGATGTCATTGTAACAGGCAATCTCTTTGGCGATATTTTAAGTGATGAAGCTGCAGTTTTAAGTGGTTCTATTGGTATGCTTCCATCTGCTAGTATCGGTGAGTCCACTAGCCTTTATGAACCAATTCATGGCTCTGCTCCTGATATTGCGGGCAAAGGCATTGCTAATCCATTAGCTACTATACTTTCTGCTGCTATGCTTCTTCGTTATTCTCTTGATGAACAAGAAGCTGCTACTTGCATTGAACAAGCTGTAGATAAAGCTTTAGCTCAAGGATATCGCACACCTGATTTATATAAAGAAGGCTTCATCAAAGCAGATACAAAAACTATGACTGAAGCTGTATTAAACAATATTTAATATATATTTTATCTATAAACTTATTAGAAAATTTTATTGACAATTAACTTATCTTCTAATATAATTCTTGTGTTAGGACTTATATACATTCTTTACTCACCCCCTAGTGAATAACTAGGGGGTTTTCTTTATTTATTCATGAATAGCTAATTGAGGATATCTTCGGTAGTTAAGTGGTGTATCTTTATAAACTTTCTTAAATTGATGACAAAATGCAGATGCATCATTAAAACCACAACTATATGCTATTTCAGCTATAGACATATTTCCACCTTCTAATTTATTCATAGCTGCTTTCAAACGAAAATTTAATAAATATTTCTGGGGAGACATATTATATTCTTCTTTAAATAGACGATATAAATATGTTCTATCTATACCTAAATAATTTGCTATATCAATAATAGTGATACTTTTATAATAATTTTCATATATATAGTCTATAGCTTTTTCTACATGAATAGATTTTGCTTGTTGTTTTTTCATTTGTATTTTCATATGACCAAAAATATTATATAAACGACTAAGTAACATATATTCATTATTTTTATACTTAGAAAAATAAAATATAAAATTAAGCATAGCATTTCTAACTTCACCATTACTCTTATCAAAAAATAATGGATTTACCTTGTCAAAACCACTATTATTTAACATATTTTCTACATCATAGCCATCAATGCAAATCCAACAATATTCCCATGGATCATCTTTATCAGCTTGATAAACACATGTTATTCCTGGACGAATAAGAAACATAGTATCTTTTTCTATTACATAACAAGTATCATTCATCCAAAGTCTTCCTTTGCCTCTCGTTACATAATGAATTAAGTAATGCTGTCGTATTGCTGGCCCAAATGTATGCATAGGACAACAAATTTCCCAGCCTCCATAATATAAATTTAATGCTTTACTTAAATAAACAGGTGTATTAAATTCACTATAAATTTTTCTTATTTCCATAAAAAATCCCACCCAAATAAAATTTATACCATTCTTGCTCTATTTTTATTATATATACTCTTTTTCAAAACACAATACAAAATTTAAATCTTGACTTAGAATTATGGAACTGATACCATATAAGTGGAACCAATTCCATAATTAAGGGAGTGTACATAAATGAAAAATCTTATTCTAACAAGTCCTATTCCTGGCGAATTAATTGCCTTGGACAAAATAAAAGACCCTGCGTTTTCCTCTGGTGCTATGGGTGCTGGCTGTGGTATCGTGCCATCTGAAGGCAAAGTCTTTGCACCATTTGATGCTAAAGTAGAAGTTCTCTTTGAAACTAAACATGCTATTGGACTTACTTTTATTGGTTTAGCTGTCGCTTTTGCTCTAACTATGGTATGCTTTAAACCAGAAGAATAATTATTGCAAAGGATGACTTTATCATGACTCAAAAACTCACTATACAAGATATTGCTAATCTAGCTGGAGTAGCTAAAAGCACAGTTTCTCGCTATCTAAATAATGGTTACGTAAGCAAGGAAAAAGCTATGTTAATTGATAAAGTCATACGTGAAACAGGTTATAAATCCAATTTTTTCGCCAAGCGTTTAAAAACTAAACAAAGTAAATTAATCGGCATTGTCATGCCTCGTTTAGACTCTTTTTCTGCGGGCAAATTATTGACAGGTTTTAATATAATTTTACAACAAATGGGATATCAAGCTTTGATTTTAATCAGTGAATTAAACTCGCAAAAAGAACTAGATAATATCTCTCAATTAATTCAACAAGGTGTAGATGGAATTATCGTTGACTCCATCAATATCAATGACAATCATCTAAAATTAATCAATCAAGCCAATATCCCCATCATTTTTACAGGGCAAAGCCACGATAAAGTAAATTTTATCAAAGTAGATGATATCAATGCAGGCAAATTAATGGGTGAATATATCGCCTCTTTAAATCATCAACAAGTGGTATTTTTAGGCGTATCTCCTCAAGATAAAGCTGTAGGCGTAGACCGCTATGAAGGATTTAAACAAGGTTTTCTTGCTAATAATCCGCAAGGTAAAATATCTTTTGTCCAAACTGATTTTAGTTTTGAACAAGCCTATAATTTAGGCGATACTGTAGTATCTTTTGAACCTAGTGCAATCGTCTGTGCTACAGATAATATCGCTTTAGGATTATTGCGTTATTTTCATGAAAAGAAAATCCATGTTCCCCAAGATATTTCACTTGCTGGCTTTGGTGGTTATCCTGTAGGCAGTATATCTTATCCATCATTGACTAGCCTAGCTTTTGATTATAAACATCTAGGCATAAAAACAGCAGAAAAATTATTATCTATGCTTCAAAATCAACCTGTAACTTCTGAATACGACCACAATATGAATTTAATCATACGTGAAAGCACACGCTTAGCAAAAATATAAAATAATACTTAATGAAGGAGGACTTTCATTTATGCAATGGCATAACAAATTTCATTTGGAAATGCCTAAAGGCTTAGTTAATGACCCTAATGGTCTTTGTTATCATCAAGGTAAATATCAAATATTTTTCCAATGGAATCCTTTTGGCTGTGAACATAAACATAAACATTGGACATACACACAAACTACAGATTTTATAAATTATACTAAACCTCAAATAGCTTTAGCTCCTGTTGACAAATTTGATAAAGATGGCTGTTATTCAGGCTCTGCACGTAGTAAAAATAATAAATTAGAAATTATTTACACAGCTAATTTAAAAGATGAACAAAATATACGCTATCCTCGTCAAGTTTTAGTTAAACAAGATGATGATGGTAAATTCATCAAAGAAAAAATCATTATTGATACCGTACCTAAAGGATATACTACACATTTTCGCGACCCTTATATATTCACCAAAAATAATCGCAGTTTCATTATTTTAGGCGCTCAACGTGAAAATTTAACAGGTTGCGCTTTAATCTATGAAGAAATTGATGAAAATTGGATTTTTAGGGGTGAATTAAAAACTCAACTAACTGATTTCGGTTATATGTGGGAATGTCCTAATTTATTTACTATAGACGATAAAGATATTTTAGTATTCTGCCCTCAAGGTTTAAAAGCTCAAAAATATCAATATCAAAATCTTTATCAAGCAGGCTATCTAATAGGTCAATTTAATCCTGATACACTAGAATTTACTCATGGCGAATTTCATGAGTTTGATATGGGCTTTGATTTTTACGCACCGCAAGTTTTAGTTCATGAAAATCGCCATATTTTAATTGGTTGGGTGGGTATGCCAGATAAATTACAAGATTATCCAACTATAAATGATGGCTGGGTTCATTCTTTAACTTTACCACGTGAATTAATTTTAAAAAATGATAAATTATACCAACGTCCTATAAGCGAATTAAATAAATTAAATCAAAATACTACAACAAAAATAAATACAGATAAAATCTCTTTATCTGCAAATAAAAAACTAGAAATATCTATCCCCCTTAAAGATATTTCTAGCTGGCAAGGTAAATTAAAATTCAATGATGAATATATTTTATTAACTTATGATAAAAATACTTCTGTTTTTACTATAGACCGCAATCAATTAAAATTAGGCGGAAAAGGCATTCGTCAATTTCTAGTAAAAGCTCAAGATGAATTAAATCTGTCCGTCTATATAGACAATAGTATTATAGAACTATATCTACAAGATGGAGAATATTATGCTACATTTTGTTATTATCCAACAAATGATAATCCAGTTTTCGATTTAATCCAAAATACTAATAATTACACTACACTCACAGATTTAAACTCTATTTCTTACTTATAGCCAAAAAGTAGTCAATCTAAAAATATATTAAATTCCCCCTTTCCGTTTAATATATTTTAGTTGACTACTTTTTCTTTTTATCTACATAATTATTTTAAATTTTATATCCAAGACATTATATTAATTCTTGTAAACAATTCATTATTTTAACATGAGGAAATTTTGCAAAATCTGCTTTAATATTATTCCCTGTTAATACCCCTGCAAAATCCACCTGCGCATTTTGAGCAGCTTGTGCATCTACAATATTATCACCAATGTAAATTACATCTTTTTTATCTACATTTAAACGCTTAACAGCTTCTAAAATTCCATCTGGAGCAGGTTTATACGCATATTTATCCTCACTACCGATAATAAACTCTACCAAATCATCTATTTTATCCCTAGTCAAAGTCTGCATAATACGACGACGTGTTTTACTAGAGATAATTGCTATCTTAGCCCCACGTTCTTTTAAAGTCTTCAGTACCATTTTTGTATCATTATATAAATATGTATTCTCTGTCATATATAAATCAGCAAAAACAGTATATTTATCTTTTAACTCCTGTATTTTTGCTTCATCAACCTCTCCAGTCAATATAGACAAAGCCTCACTCATAGGCAGACCAATAGTTTTTTTTATCTCATCTTTAGGACGAAGCGGATACCCCTCCTGCTCCATAAGCAACTCAAAACACTTCACAATACCAACTTCCGAATTTGCCAAAGTATAATCAAAATCAAATAAATAAACCTTATAGGACATAAAAATTTCTCCTCAATATATGCAATGTTTGTCTTCTTTTAAATAGAAATGTAAAAAAAGAAAGTTGCCCTATGATACTGATTTTACTCTGATAAAAACAATTTTTTATTGCTGTAAAATCCACTAATAGGTACAACATTTCATATAATTTTTCTTATTCATAAACTAATATAAACATTAATTACAATTAAATAATACGTATTTTTATTTCCCGCATTATAAAATTTTAAAGGTAACCGCAAGGTTATTGAAAATAATTATCGCTGAATACGGTTTTTGTCTGAATGTTTGAGCGTAGCGAGTTTCTAAGCGTTGTATGAAGCGATAATTATTTTCAAAATTAAAATTTTATCTGCGGTGATTTCTTTGGTTCGTTTCTTTGTCATCAAAGAAATGAACAAAAACTTACGATAATAATACCATATAAATTGGAATTGTAATTATAGATAATAATGTAGTCGCGGAAACTACTAATGTTGCATATTCTGTATCTGTATTATAAAGACTAGATAGTACTACTGTTTGAATCATCGCCGGTAATGACGCCATGATTACAAATACTTTAAACATCAATTCTGGCATAGGGAAGATAAAAGACAATAAGTACATGCTAAGCGGTGCAATTATAAATCTACCTAAACATATACCTATTAAACCTAAATCAAAACGAATTTTTTTCAAACCCATGGAATAAAGTGTTACACCTATAAAAATCAAAGCAAGTGGTGTTGTTAAATTTCCCATATATTGAGCTGTATCCATAAAAAATTTAGGTAAAGGAATGTCTAAAATTAAAATAATCAATGAAGCTAAAAACCCTAAAATCGGTGGAGAAAAAATTCTTCTCAAAGTTTTTAAAGTAAACATTTGCTGATAAGAAAATTCTTTTGAATCTGCTTGAATACAAGCATTTCCTAAAGTCCAAAAGAATGTAGTATTAGCAAAAAAATACAATAAAGTATAAGGTATTGCTTCCTCACCAAATAATGCCATAGTTACTGGTAAACCTACAAAAATAGTATTGGAAGTTGTAAATGTAGATTGAAAAATCCCTCTATGACCTTTTTTAGACATAAATCTTGCCAAAAACACACTTAAAATAAAACATACACCAATAGAAATAAATGGCACGATAGAACCAGTTATTAAATGTAATAATTGGTCATGACTAAAAGCATGTGTAATATTATAGATA
This sequence comes from Megamonas rupellensis DSM 19944, assembly GCF_000378365.1. NCBI lineage: Bacteria > Bacillati > Bacillota > Negativicutes > Selenomonadales > Selenomonadaceae > Megamonas > Megamonas funiformis. The sequence continues at coordinate 37,491 of NZ_KB899583.1, forward strand.
AAAAACAAAGGCAATGATACATTTGTTACCAATTTCGGCAATAGAGCTTTATTATCTTTGTTTATCCAACCAATCTTAGCTAGATAGCAACCTATCAGCCCCATAAAAATCAAAGTCAAAACACCACTGATAGCGTGTAGCAATGCTTGCATATTATCATTCCCTTCATTTATTAAGTTTTATCTTTATCAACTAAAAAATAATTTGTGTAAAAAGCCTAACAGATTAAATCCTTCTGTTACTTCTTCTGTCGTTACCATATCTACACTACCAACAACATTTCTCTGATATAATAAATCAACTGTTCCCACTTTAGCACCTTGTTTTAATGGAGCATCTATATATGCTGGTAAATTCATTTTCCAAGAAAAATCATTTACATTATCTGTATCCATGACTAAATAAGTAAAAGGCTGTATAGGTTTTACTGTAGTCTTATAATTAGTGCTATTATGCGTATATATACTAGAAATTAATTTCTGTTCATCAACAGTTTTCATTTCTTTTATATGTTTAAATCCATAATCCAATAAAGCTCTGCCTTCAACAAAACGAGCTCTACTATCTGATGTTTTCAATACTACGGCAATAAGTGTAATACCATTTTTTTGTGCAGAAGCTACTAAACAGCCACCAGCAGCATCAGTATATCCTGTTTTTATACCAGTTACATCATCATAATTCCACAATAAACGATTTGTACTACCATAAATATCTTTTCGTTCCGCTGGATTTACCCACTGTATCTCTTGTTCTTTTGTTGATACTATCTTACAGAATTTTTCATTTTGATATGCATATCTTGCAATCTTAGCTAAATCTCTAGCCGTCGTATAATGATTTGGGTCTGTCAATCCATGAGGATTATTAAAATGTGTATTAGTAGCGCCAATTTCTTTTGCTTTACCATTCATCATTTGCACAAAAGTTTCTAGGGAACCTTTTCCTACATAATAAGCAATGGCTGCAGCACCATCATTACCAGAAGCTAGCATTGTAGCTTGCAACAGTTCTGACATTTTTATTTTATCGCCTTCATTTATATAAATGGCAGACCCTTCTACACCTACAGCACGTTTATCAACTTCAACAATATCATCATCATTTGCATTTTCCAGTCCAAGTATGCAAGTCATCATCTTAGTCGTACTTGCAGGCATTGCCTTAGCATCTGGATTTTTTTCATAAAGAACTCTACCTGTAGTTGCATCTATCAAAATTGCAGCTTGAGCAGTCATATCTTGTAGATTATCTGCTGTAACAGGAATATATGGTTTTGATTCATCTACTGGTGGAGCATCATCTACTATGCTATCCATAGCCCTTGCTGGGTTAAATGCTATAAAAATTTGTACAAAAACTATACTAAAAATTATAAGTCGTTTAAAAATCATCTCATTCACTAGCTAATCGTCCTATCACAAAAAATGTACCACGAGCTTTGGCACATAATTTATTATCTTTATTAAAAACTTCACATTCAGCAACTACTGTACTTCTTCCATTATGAATAATCATTCCTTTTACAATAGCCACATCTTCCATATCAATAGATTTTAAAATATTAATATTAAAATCCAAAGTTACTACTTTCTTTCCCACACTAAGACAGGCTGCGCCCATAGCCATATCGCAAAGGGACATAATCACGCCACCATGAGCTATGCCATAAACATTTGTATGTTCATGTTTAATTGTCAGACTAACACATACATTACCCTTATCAATCGAAACAATATCTACACCTAAATGTTTTGTAAAGGGATTATCTTCATAAAAATTGTTGATATAATCACTTATACTTTTCATATTATCTTGATTAAATTGTTTCACACTTTTTCACCTGCCTTTATAGATAAATTTTATTATAATTTACGTTTTTTTTGATTTCAAGAAAAAGCTAACTTTTTTATTTATTTCTTAATATAGAAATAAACCAACCAAAAATTTTTTCTATGAATAAAATTCTATAAGGTAAAATAAACAGCATTTAACATTATATATTGAGAGATTTTCAGATATAATTTACTTTAACAAATAAAAATTTATCCATTATTATAAGACTTTTACTTCGTAATAAAACCGATATTTAAAAATAACATTTCTTTTGATTTATTATGTTTTAGTTATGGAAATGACAGAAATGATGTTCAATTAAAGTTTTTTTAGAAAATTTCTTATTTTTTTCCAAAATGCACTAGTCATTTTTGCAATTTTTAGTTATAATTAACAAAGACATAATTTTCAAACGATAATGTTAAATATACAATTATGTTCTATGATGTATTAAGAGAGGGGTTTATTTATAATGGAAACTACACTTATTATTGAAAACAAAACTGGCTTACATGCACGTCCTGCATCTATGTTTGTACAGGAAGCTAACAAATTCAGCTCCAAAATCAAACTTACTGCTAAAGGTAAAACTGTTGATGCTAAAAGCATTCTTATGATCATGAGCCTTGGTCTTACTCAGGGTACTGAACTCACTATCAGTGCTGAAGGTGACGACGCTCAAGCAGCTCTTGATGCTCTTACTGGTCTCATCAAAAACAAATTCGGTGAAGAATAATTTCTAAACTGAGAGTTAATGAGAGAGGGGGATTTGTACTTTGCCGTACGAATTAAGAGGAAAAGGAGTTATTACTGGTATTTCTATTGCCAAAGTAATGAAACTCGGAGAAGATTTACAATCTTATATTGATGCTTACACTCCAGGAACTGCTGAAGAAGAAGTATCAAAAATTAAAGAAGCTTTAGCTTATGCAGCTGAAGTACTTCAAACAAATATTAAAACACTTCGTGATAAAGGCATGCTTGAACAAGCAGGCATTATGGAAGCACATCGTATGATGGTACAAGACCCTATGCTCGAAGAAAATGCTATGTTAAAACTCGGCGCTTGTGGAAGTGCACCAAAAGCTGTACTTGAAGCGTCTGAAGAAAATGCATCTATCTTTGAACAAATGGACGACACTTATTTCCGTGAACGTGCTGTAGATATCCGCGATGTTGGTAAACGCGTAACAAGACGTATTTTAGGTCTTAAAGAAAAAACAGTTGATGGTGGTGCTGTAATTCTCTGTGGAGAAGAAATTGAACCATCTGTTATCGCTAACATTCCTACTGAAAAAATTGCTGGTGTAATTTTAGGTAATGGTAGTACTACTTGCCATGCTGTAATCATTGCTAAAGCAAGAGCTATCCCTACTGTTGCAGGTCTTGGCGATAAAATTAAAGATATTCCTGATAATGCTGAAGTTATCTTAAATGGTGAAACTGGTGAAATCTTTGTCGAACCAACTGAAGATTTAATCGCTTCCTATCAGGTAAAATTAGAAGAACAACGCCGCTTAAAAGAACATTATGCTCAGCTTTCCAAACTTCCTACAGTAACTAAAGATGGTGTAGAAGTTGACCTTATGGCTAACATCAGCACTCATTTAGATGTTGAAGCTGCTATGAAATTTGGTGCTAAAGGCGTTGGTTTATTCCGTTCTGAATTCTTATTCATGGGTAGAGATACTATTCCTGATGAAGAAACTCAATTTAAAGCATATAAAGAAGCTATTGAAAAATGCAATGGTCATTTATGTGTAATTCGCACAATGGATATCGGTGGCGATAAACCACTCCCTTACTTAAATATCCCAGAAGAAGAAAATCCTTTCTTAGGTTACCGTGCAATTCGTATTTGTTTAAACCGTCGTGAAGTATTTATGCCACAGGTTAAAGCTATTTTACGTGCTGGTCTTTATGGTAAAGCAGCAATGATGCTCCCAATGGTTATCAACGTAGAAGAAGTAAAACAAGTACGTGCAATTATCGAAGAAGCTAAATCACAGCTTGCTCATGAAGAAAAACCATTCTCCAATAATGTTCAACTTGGTATCATGGTTGAAACTCCAGCAGCTGCTGTAATGACTCCTGTACTTGCTAAATACCTTGATTTCTTTAGCATTGGTACTAATGACCTTGTTCAATATACACTTGCTGTTGACCGTGTTAACACTAATGTAAGTTATCTTTATAATCACTTTAATCCAGCTGTTCTTCGCCTCATTAAACTCACTATTGAGTCTGCTCGTAATAATAATATTTGGGTAGGTATGTGCGGTGAAATGGCTAGCGACCCTAATGCTGCTGCTATCTTAATGGCAATGGGTATCAACGAACTTTCCATGAGTGCTCCATCTATTCCACGCGTAAAAGAAAAAATCCGTTCCATAACATCTGCTCAAGCTAAAGCTGCTTTAGACACTGTTATGACTATGGAAGATGGAAACGCTATTAAAGAATATCTTCAAACAGCATTATAATAATGACAGATAATATTAATTCTGCTCATGGTAAAGAGCAAAATATCAAGATGAATTTGTTAAAATGGTTAAACGAAGGAAAAGATCCTTATAGTATCATTTATGAATTAGCAAAATATCTTGAGACTGTATCATCTGAACCAGGTTATGCTGATATTATATTGAATGATATCAGAACTGTTTATGGCATTGGTTTAAATGAAAAAACCGTATTAAGTGATGAACTTCTTGAAGTTAGGACTCGCCTAGCTAAACTAGAAGAAGCTTTTAAACAAGCTACTAGCGATGAAGTTCAAAGTCATTTAAAATTTGCCATTGAACATCATAAAAAGAAAATACAAGAACTTGAACATAAATTAATGTAGTTTAAGCTACTTATAGAAAAGGACTTAGTTTTATAAAACTAAGTCCTTTTTATTTTAAATAAAAGTAAAAATAAAAGCGACATTAAAAGCAATTAAAGCTTAAAATGTCGCCTATTATCATTTATAAATTATTATCAAGCTCTATTTTGTGGAACCATATCTTTCACATCAAGAGTTCCTTCTTTAGAACGAGCAGCAAATTCTGCTGTTGCAGTGAATAATACATCACTAGAACTATTTAAAGCTGTTTCACAAGAGTCTTGGAGCACACCAATAATAAAGCCTACACCTACAACTTGCATTGCGATATCATTGCTAATACCAAAAGATGCACATGCTACTGGAATGAGTAATAATGAACCACCAGCTACACCTGAAGCACCACAAGCGCCAATTGTAGCGATTATGGATAATAATAATGCCATTAAAATATCAACTTCAATACCAAGTGTACGAGCAGCTGCTAGGGAAAGAATAGCAATTGTAATAGCAGCACCAGACATATTGATTGTTGCACCAAGTGGAATAGAGATAGAATAAGTATCTTCATTTAGACCAAGACGTTTACATAAAGAAAGATTTACTGGAATATTAGCAGCAGAACTACGAGTGAAGAATGCATATAAACCACTTTCACGAAGAGTTGCAAATACTAATGGATAAGGATTACGACGAATGTGTAAAAATACAATCAATGGATTCATAACAAGTGCAACGATGAAGAATGCTCCAAGCAATACAACAAGTAAATGAGCATAACCTAAGAGAGCACCAATACCACTTGTTCCTACTGCATTTGCTACTAAGCCCATAATACCAAATGGAGCAAAACGAATAATCCATTTTACAATTTTTGTAACAGCACTAGCCAAATCAGCAATCATAGTTTTAGTTTTATCAGAAGAAGCATGTAAAGCTACACCTGCTAAAATAGCCCAAGCTAAAATACCAATATAATTTGCATTAACTAAAGCATTAACAGGATTATCAACAATACTCATAAGTAAATTATGTAAAACTTCTACGATACCACTTGGTGGAGCTATTGTAGCATCTGCAACTTGTAATTGTAATGTAGTAGGGAATAAAAATGACATAGATACGCCTACTAAAGAAGCAAAAAATGTTCCGAGTACATACAATTTAACAATAGGTTTTATAGATGCACTAGCCTCTGCATTTTTTTGTGCCATAGCGTTCATTACTAAAATAAATACCAAAATAGGTGCAATACCTTTTAAAGCTTTAACGAATAAATCCCCTAAGATAGCTACGGCAGGTACAGCTGTCGGCACAGCCACTGCAATGAAAATACCAATTATAAGCCCTAAAACTATTAGTTTTAATAAAGCCATTTCTTGATATTTTTTTCCAATACGACTTAACAAAATAATACATCTCCTTTAAAACTGCACAATATAAAGACAAATATTTTCTCATAGTATACATCATTTTTGCCAAAATGACAAGTATTATGCACTCTTGAAACTCAGATAAATATTTTTTCTTCTATATAATAATATAAACATAAAAAAAAGGATTAAGAATTTTATCATTCCTAATCCCTTTAAACTCAATGAATTTCTATAGATTTTATTATACCTTCCATAGAAGTAAAATATGTGGATATCTCTGCTAATTTTAATTTATGTGGATTAAACATTAAAATATTTAATTCTACAATATCTTCAGAAATAAATACTACCGAAAAATTTTTACTTTTTAGACCTAATTTTAATAATGCATTATAGACTTCTTTTATCTTTTCACTATCATTGATCATTCTTATTTTTATCATAATATTATCAGTTGGAACTAACCAACTATCCATTTGCGATAAAATCTCTAATATTATATACACTAGCAATGAAGCAAAAACAGCAATTATATAATATCCAGCACCTACAGCTAAACCAACGCCAGATACTACCCAAATACAAGCTGCTGTTGTAAGACCAATTACATTCACACCTTCTTTAATAATAGCTCCTGCACCTAAAAAACCTATACCACTTACAACTTGTGCAGCTAATCTTGCAGGATCAGCATTTGTTCTTCCCTCTACTTGCTCATACAATAAATTCGACAAAATCATAATCAAACAAGAACCAATACACACTAAAATATTCGTTCTAAGTCCTGCTGATTTATGTTTAAATTGTCTTTCATAACCAATTAGCGCACCTAATATCGCTGATAAAATTATTCTAAAAATATATTCTATTGCATTTTCCATATATTCACCTAAATTCTTAAAAATCAAAATCAAAAATATAAATAAATCATCTATTTCTTAAGTTTTATTATACTAAATATTAGTTTTTTTATCTCTATTACAAAATAAATTTAAAATTTTAATCTAATTTTAATCTTTTTTTAATCGAACGCATTTTTATGTTATTTTATTTCGTTTTATTTTTTTAATAAAATTAAATACATTAAAACTAATAAATAAACTTTCATTTCTCTAATAAATTCACAGATATTTTTAATTATTTTTTAATAATTTAAAATAATTCATTTGTTAGAAATTTGTGTATTTTTCTCATTTATGTTATCATTTTATTAGTTCAAGAAAAAGATATATTGAGCAGAGGAAAAAAAGTTGAGGAAACGTGGATACTCATACACAATCATTTCTCCTAACAATATATTTTTTATTGAACAAAAAATATATTTTATAGGAGGAGTTTTATTATGTCTAAAAAAACTCTTGTTTCTGCAATCACTGCCGCTCTCGTAGTTGGCGCTGCTAGCACAACTTTTGCTGCTGCAAATCCTTTCAGCGATGTTCCTGCTGATAGCTGGGCATATGATGCTGTTACTACTCTTGCTGCTGATGGTGTTATCGATGGTTATCCAGATGGCACTTACAAAGGCCAAAACACTATGACTCGTTATGAAATGGCTCAGATCGTAGCTCGTGCTATGGCTAAAACTGACCTCGAAAAAGCTGATAAAGCTCTCGTTGACAAATTAGCTGCTGAATTCGCTGAAGAACTTGATAACCTTGGCGTTCGCGTTGCTGACCTTGAAAAGAAATCCGATAACGTTAAATGGGGCGGAGAACTCCGTTATCGTTATTATGATATCAATCGCGATTCTAACCTTGGTGACGAAACTCATAACAAAGTTTTATTCCGTCTTGAACCAAAAGCTTATATCGGTGATTCCGGCTGGACAGCTAATGCTCGTTTAGACTATGAAATGGATCTTTCCTCTGATGAAAACGATAACAACGTAGAAGTTGATCGTGCTTGGGTTGAAGGTCCTCTCTTCGGT
>NZ_KB899584.1:0-41946 GCF_000378365.1 Megamonas rupellensis DSM 19944
AATAACTTTTTGCTTAAAGATAGGAGTATATTTACGATTTTTATGAAGAAGTTGTGAGATGCCACCATTTTCATAATGAAATATCCATCTGCAAAGAGAAGCTGTGTTTGGCATGTTTAGAATTTTAGCTACATGAGAAATAGAATCTCCTTTTAAAACCATTTTAATTGCTTTAACTTTAAATTCATTTGAGTATTTAGTCATAAAAAAACTGCACCTCCAAAAGTTGTTTTTTGTCCAACTTTTGGGGTGCAGTTCAAAAATCTACCACTTTTTTATTTATTAATATATTTAAACATAATAAATTGATTTTGTTATTTATTTGATAGATAATAGATATAAATATGGATAAAGAGGTGAAAGCTGGAAACAGCGAATTTATGTTAAAAGCAGTTATTTTTGATTTTGATGGTACAATAGGAGACACTTTAAAATTAGTTATTGAGTCAATCAGAGAAGCAGTAAGTCCTTTTATGGATAGAGAATTATCTGATGATGAAATAGCAGATACATTTGGACCTATAGAAGAAGGTAGTATTTTAAAATTTGTAAATGAAAAAGACTATGAAGAAGCTTGTAAACGATTGTATGATGCTTATGCAAGATTACATAAAAAAATAACACCAAAACCATTTATAGGTGTTGTGGATTTAATAAAATATTTAAAAAGTAAAAATCTCATTGTAATTTTGGCTACAGGTAAAGGTGCAAAAACTTGTGAAATATCTCTAAAACAGTATCAGATGGAAAATCTTTTTGACAAAGTGAAAACTGGTTCTATAAAAGGTGGTATAAAACCGCAAATGATGCAAGAAGTCATAGATGAATACAATTTATCAGCAGATGAAGTGATTTATATTGGTGATGCGCCAACTGATATTGATGCAGCTAGACAAGTTGGTGTAAAAATAGCTTCTGTATTGTACGGAACAAGAATAGAAGAAGATGCTGTAAAAGCTAAAAATCCAGATGTAATTTGTTATTCTATTGAGGATGTTAAAAAGTATTTAACTAGTTTGATTTAAGAGAAAAATAAATATTATTATTTTGTTATAATTTCATTAGAAATAGCCTATTTTCTTGTGTATTTTACTGTTTTGTGGTATTTTTAATACTAGCTGTAAGAATATATACAGCCTTTCTCATTTATTTAGATATATATTGAATGAGAAAGGATTTTTTTATTGTTGAAGATGGGAGGTACTATTATGGAAAAAGATATTACAAAAAAAATAAAACCATTTATAATTTATAGTGTTCCTATAATTCTACTTATAGCTGTTGTGGCTATTTTTGGTGTATATAAATGGAACCAGGGACAAGGAATTATTAATATTAATGATGCAAAACTCACAAGTTCTAAAGTTATGGTTGTAGCTCAAAATGATGGAACATTGACAGAGCTTTTGGTAAATGATGGTGATAAGGTAGAAGCAGGTCAAGTTATTGCTAAAATGAAAGTAGTTGTAACACCTGAACAAATTGAAGCTTTGCAAAAGGCATATGACGAAGCAAAAGTAAATTATGATAATTTAGAGCAACAAGTAAAAGCTTCTATGGTAGTAAGTCAGCCAGTAGTTACAAGTTCTTCGACAGGAAATATAGCAGCGGCTCAAGCTAGATTAGATGCAGCTGCAGCAAATAAACAGAAGATGGATAAATTATATTCTATAGGTGCTGTAAGTGCGACACAATATGCGGAAGCACAATCAGAATATGCAGCAGCACAAAGTGCTTTAGCGGCAGCAAGTACACCACAAGTTGTAGAGCAACAAGCAAGTGTGTCTTCTGCTCCATCTAAAGAATTATCAGAAGCATTAGCTACAGCTCAAATTCAATTAAATCAAGCAAAAGCAGCTTTAGACCAAGCTCAATCTGATGATAATTTTGCCGATATTACAGCTCCAGTTAGTGGTATTATATATTTAACTGATTTTAAACAAGGTGATGAATTAAAACAAGGCGATGTATTTATCAATGTGGGTAATACTAAAAATTTATGGGTAGAAGCACCACTTACAGAAGAACAATATGCTAAAGTACATCAAGGTCAATTTGTTCATTATTCTGTTGATGATATGGATTTAACAGGTACTGTCTTAGAGGTAACACATCAAGATAGTGAAGATGAAGAAAATAAAAATTTAGTTACAGCAGCAAAAATTTCTTTCCCTGATGAATTAAAAGATAAAGTTTTACCTGGTGCTGATGTAACAGTTCAAATAACAATAGATAGATAATAGTTTATGAAATAGAAACAACAATGGACGGTGAAAACTTTGCTGTTAAAGCGATTAGAAGCGTATGGATTTAAATCATTTGCAGATAAATTAGAAGTAGAATTTGATGAGGGCATAACAGCAATTGTAGGGCCTAATGGGAGTGGTAAGAGTAATATTACAGATGCCATTCGTTGGGTTTTAGGGGAACAAAACGTGCGCAATTTGCGTGGAAATAAGGCAGAAGATATTATTTTCACAGGTAGCTCCACAAGAAGACCTCTTGGTGCAGCGGAAGTTTCCGTTACTTTTGATAATAGTGATGGTAAATTGCCTATAGATTTTCAGGAAGTAATGATTACAAGACGCATATTTCGTTCCGGTGAAAGTGAATTTTTAATCAATAAGACAAAGTGTCGTTTAAAGGATATTTATAATTTATTTGCCGATACAGGACTGGGTAAAAATTCTATAAGTGTTATTAGTCAGAATAAAGTAGATGAAGTTTTAAATACAAAGCCAGAAGAGCGAAGATATTTCTTTGAAGAATGTGCGGGAATTACTAAATATCGTGAACGAAAACGCGAAGCTGTGCGCAAATTAGATAATACACAGGCAAATGTTGTACGTTTAAATGATATTGTAAGTGAGATTGAAAAACAGTTAGAACCTTTAAAAGAACAAGCTGATAAAACTAGACGATATAATGTCATTAATAAAGAATATAAAGATTGTAGACTCACGCAGATTTTGTATAAATATGAAAATCTTTCAGATGAAAATAATAAATTGGATTTAGAGATAAAAGGTTATGAACAAGAAAGAGCTTCATTAGAGGCCACAGTTTCTGTTTCTGAAAGTGAAAAAATCGCTAAAAAAAGTGAGATAAATAAATTAGAACAGAAAATAAAATTGCTTGGTGAAAATAATCAAAAAATCCATGAAGAAATAGAACGCAGTCGCAATCAAGCCACTTTATTACAAGAGCGTATACGACAGAGTTGTCAGTCTCAACAGCGTTTAGAGGAAAGACAAAATCAGACAAAAGAAGAATTAAAAATATCTTTAGCTGATGGAGAAGAATTGAAAAGAAAAGCTCAAATTGCTAATAATACTGCAGATAAATTGGAACTTGCCCTGCAAGAAGAAAATTCAAGTGTACAAAAAGTAGAAAATGATATTAAAGCGAAAGAAGAAGAAATTAAATTAAAGCAAGAGCAAGATAATGAAAAGCGCAAGCAGATAGAAGAACAAAATAAGGTATTATTATTGTTAAAGCGAGATATGTCTGATATAGATGTAAATATTGAAAATCAGCATAGTGCACATAAAAATGCAATTAATGAAAAAATAGAAAAAAATACAGCTAAGGAATTATTACAGGTAGAGATTGATAATATCAATAAAAAGGTACAGGCTAAGCAAGAAAGTATCAATTCTCAACAAAGTAATTTAGATGAACTTATAAAAGTTTGCAAAGAGGCTACAGAATTTATCAATGAAACTCGCCAAAATGTGCGTATGGCAGAGGAAAAAGTAAAATTTTTCCAGGAAATGCAAGCATCATATGAAGGGTTTGGCAAGGCTGTAAAAAGAGTTTTAAAAGCAGATAAATCATGGCAAAAAGGTATTTGCGGTGCTGTAGCTGAATTGATAAAGGTAGAAGATCCTTTTATTACAGCTATTGAAGTAGCTCTTGGCTCTGCTATGCAAAATGTAGTTACTAAAGATACAGATACTGCAAAATCAGCAATTAATTATTTGAAAGAAAATAAATTTGGTCGTGTAACTTTTATGCCACTGACTACTGTTCAGCCACATAAAAATAAACGCACTGAAATTGAACCAGGTAAACATGGTTTTATCGCTTATGCAGATGAACTTGTAAATATTGATGAAGAATATAAAGTGATAACTCAATCTTTATTGGGTAGAATTTTAGTAGTTGATGATGTGGATAACGCTTTGAAATTAGCTAAGTTATATGATTATCGTTTGCGTATCGTAACTTTAGAAGGTGAATTATTGCAACCTGGTGGTGCTATTGCTGGTGGTAGTAGCCAAAGCAAGGAAGCAGGTTATTTACATCGTAAAGGTGAGTTATTAGAATTAAAAGATTATCTAGCTAGTGAGCGTAAAGTATTGCGTGATGCGAAAAATAAATATGAAGATGATGAAGCAAAACGCGTGGCTTTAGCAGAAAATATCAACCGTTTGCAAAAAGATTGGCAAGAGTTATCGTTACTATTAGCACAGAAAAAAGTAGAATTTAAGCAATTAGAAAATTGGTTTGTAAATCAAGAAGATATCTTAAAAGCTATAGATAATCGCATATCTGCTTTAATCGTGAAAAAAACAGCTATCGAAGCAGATATTGAAAAACAAACAGCTAAAATTGCTCAAATGGAAGCTCAAGTTGATGAAAAACAAAATCTTTATGAAGATATTTATAGTGAGATTGAAGTATTGAAACATGATTTAAAAATTCGTCAACAAAAGGTAATGCAAAAACAAATTAGTTGTACAGAGGCAAGACAAGAAGTGATTCGCTATAATGATAAATTGAATTTGCTGACAGGACAGGCAGAAAGATTTAAGGCATTTTTAGCTGATAGTGATAAAGAAATGGCTGGATTACAAAAAGTCATTGATGATAGTTTAGCTGAATTAAAACAATTAGAAGAATCTGTAGCTAATTTAAAAAAGTTAAAAACTGATGGTAAAGAAGAATACGATACTTTATATAAAAGACAATTAGGTATGCGAAGTGAATTATCTGATATGGACGAAGAACGAGCTAAAATTGCAAGTAAAGTAGGCGTTATCAAGGATAAAATTCATAAATGTGAAGTAAGTGTAGCTAAATTAGAAACTGAAATTAAGCAGTGCTTACAAAGTATGCAAGAAGAATATGAATTGACTCCACAAGAAGCTTTAAATCATCGTTTAGAACTTGATGAAAATGAGTTGAAATCTAAATTAAAGAAATTAGACAAAGAATTAAAAGAAATCGGCCCTGTAAATCCAAATGCTATCAACGAATATGAAACATTAAATGAACGTTATAGCTTTATGAGTAAACAAATTGAGGACTTAGTCAAGGCTAAAGAAGATTTAACGAAAATCATTGAACAGATAGATAAAACAATGTCTACACAATTCGGTTTAGCTTTTGATAAAATAAAAGTATATTTTAATGATATTTTTAAACGTTTGTTTGGCGGTGGCAATGCAAAATTAATTTTAACAAATAAAGAAGATATCTTAAGTTCAGGTATTGAAATTGAAGTAGAACCACCAGATAAAAAACCACAGAGTCTAGCTGTATTATCAGGTGGGGAAAGAACGCTTACAGTTATAGCATTACTGTTTGCATTTTTCACTTATAATCCTGCACCATTTAGTGTATTAGATGAAATTGATGCTCCATTAGATGAAGCAAATGTCAAACGTTTCGCGAAGTTTTTAAAAGATTATGCCAAACGCACTCAATTTATTTTAGTAACACATCGTAAGGGAACAATGGAGTCTGCTGATGTTATGTATGGTGTAACTATTGAAGATGCTGGTGTATCTAAGTTGATATCTGTTCGTTTAGAAGATTTTGAGGAAAGAGGTTAAAAGATGGGATTTTTTAGTAAATTAAAAGAAGGTCTTACAAAAACACGTAAATCTCTAACAGAGAAAATTGAAAAAGTAATTATTGGTTATGCTGATATTGATGATGATTTATTAGATGAATTAGAAGATGCTTTAATTCAAGCTGATGTAGGGGTAAAAACTTCTTTACAATTAATGGACGATGTTCGTGCTGGTATTAAGAAAAAACAGATTAACTCTCCAGAAGATTTAAAACCATTCTTGATTAAACGTATTACAGAAATGTTAAATGAAGGTTCTGATGAAACAAACATTGCTAAATCTGGGCCTACAGTAATTTTAGTAATCGGTGTAAATGGTGTAGGTAAAACTACAACTATTGGTAAATTAGGTAGATATTATAAAGAACAAGGCAAAAATGTCATGTTTGCAGCAGCAGATACTTTCCGTGCAGCGGCTATTGACCAATTAGAAATTTGGGGTCAAAGAGTAAATGTTCCTGTGATTAAACATGAAGAAGGTTCAGATCCAGCAGCAGTAGTATTTGATGCTGTGAAAGCTGCTATCGCAAGAAAAGTGGATATACTCATCATTGATACAGCAGGACGTTTGCATAATAAAGCTAATTTAATGACAGAATTAAATAAAATTCAAAGAGTTATTAAACGTGAAATAGCAGAAGCTCCACATGAAACATTATTAGTATTAGATGCTACAACAGGACAAAATGCAATTAGCCAAGCTGAATTGTTCACAAAATCAGCTCCTATTTCTGGATTGGTATTGACTAAATTAGATGGTACTGCTAAGGGCGGTGTAGTAATTGGCTTAAAATCTGAACTTAGTATGCCAGTAAAATGGATTGGCGTAGGTGAAGGTATGGACGATTTACGACCATTTGTAGCTAATGACTTTGCAGCGGCTTTGTTTAACCAAAAAGTAGAAGAATAATATAATTAAATAATTGTTTATTTGATGATAATAAAAATAATAAAAAGAGGATAAGTATAAAACTTATCCTCTTTGTTTTTAGTAGATTGTTTTGTCTGTTTTTTGTGCAAAGTTATCAAAGGATTTTATAGTGATATCTCTACCAAATTGTTCTAAATCTAAAACGGAGATATCTTGGCATTTTCCTTCAATATAGTTGTAGATGAAATCATCTCTAAAACCAATTTTATCAGCATCTTTAGCTGTGTTTCCATAATAAACTTTTTTAATGTTTGCCCAGATAGTAGCAGAAAGGCACATTGGACATGGATAGCAAGATGTATAGAGTTCACAACCTGTTAAATCATGAGTACCTAAATTTTGACAAGCATCACGAATAGCTTCAACTTCAGCATGACAAGTTGGATCATGTTTTATAAGTACACGATTATGACCGCGACCTACGATTTTGCCATCTTTTACAATAACTGCACCGAAAGGACCACCTTCATTAGTTGTTAAATTACTATCAGCTTCTTGAGTTGCAATAAGCATAAATTCTTCTTTAGTCATAAAAAATCTCCTATTCATAATAAAATATATAGGAAAAAATAATGTTTTTATTTTTTGCCTATATAAATATAAATTAAAAGCAGTAAATATGCAATAATCTTTTGGTTTTTAATAGATATTTTTATTTTTAAATAGATAGATATGATTTCTTATGATAAAATAACTAAGGAATTTTTTATTTATTTATGAAAGCGAGGACAAAATGAAAAAGTTTTATGACGTAGAAGAAAAAGTGCCTTTGTTGCAAGGAATTCCACTTAGTTTACAACATTTGTTTGCTATGTTTGGTTCTACAGTGTTAGTTCCTTTTTTACTTCATGTAAATCCAGCAACAGCTTTATTTATGAATGGTATAGGTACAATTTTGTATTTAATCATTTGTAAAGGGAAATTACCTGCTTATTTAGGTTCTAGTTTTGCATTTATTTCTCCAGTTTTAGCAGTACTTGCTACTAGTGGACTTAGTTATGGCGATGCTCAAGGTGGATTTATAGCATTTGGTTTATCTTTTATTATTTTATCTTTTGTTGTGGGTAAATTAGGTACAGCTTGGATTGATATTATTTTGCCACCAGCTGCAATGGGTGCGGTAGTAGCAGTAATTGGTCTTGAGCTTGCACCACTTGCTTTGGATATGTCTGGTTTTATCAGTGATACAATGCAATCTCAAGGCATTCCAAATGAGCTTGCAATGATTACTTCTGTATTTACATTAGCTGTGGCAATTTTGGCTTCTGTAATTGGTAGAGGATTTTTAAGTGTAATTCCTGTATTAATTGGTGTAATTGCAGGATATATTATGGCTTTTTGTTTAGGTATTGTAGATTGGTCTGGTGTAGAAGCTGCTAGTTGGGTACAAGTACCAACTTTCTATGAACCAACTTTTAATATTCACGCTATCATGATTATCATGCCTGCATTGTTTGTAGTTTTTGCTGAACATATTGGGCATGTAGTTGTTACAAGTAGTATTGTAGATAGAGATTTAATTAAAAATCCAGGACTTAATCGTTCTTTATTTGCTGATGGTGTTTCTAATGTTTTATCTGGTTTTGTAGGCTCAACTCCTAATACTACTTATGGCGAAAATATGGGCGTTATGGCTATTACTCGTGTTTATAGTGTATGGGTAATTGGTGGAGCTGCTGTTTTTGCTATTCTTTTCTCTTTTATTGGTAAAATTGCTGCTATTATTCATGCTATTCCAGTACCAGTAATGGGCGGTATTTCTGTATTATTATTTGGTGTTATCGCTTGTTCTGGTATACGTATGCTTATAGAGAAGAAAGTCGATTATACTAGTACGAAAAATATGATACTTACTGCCGTAACTATGATAAGTGGTCTTAGTGGAGCTGCTGTAAATATCGGTCCTGTACAATTAAAAGGTATGGGTCTTGCTGTTGTCTGTGGCATGATTCTCAGCTTATCGTTTTATGTTTTTGGTAAATTAGGTATAGCTAATAAAGAATAAAGCAAAATAAAAACTCATGGGTATTTTAATCCATGAGTTTTTATTTTTATAATTATCTACATATTTATCAAATAGTGGAAAAGTTATTTTAGAAATATACAATTGTTAAAGTTAAATAATACAGAAGTATATATCTTTTCATCAGTAATCGCATTCAAATACAACTCTTGTTAAAGTTAAATTTGGAATTATTTTGTTTTTCTATATTAGCTTTATAACATTCAAATACAACTCTTGTTAAAGTTAAATTTTGAACCCACACCACTAAGTGCAGACTGTGCTTCTATTCAAATACAACTCTTGTTAAAGTTAAATAGCTGTAGGTACATCATATTTCATTTGTATAAACCCAATTCAAATACAACTCTTGTTAAAGTTAAATGCACATTTAGGATTTAAAATTGTTTTTTATATATATTCAAATACAACTCTTGTTAAAGTTAAATAATAAAATTTAAATTTAAATCAAATACACCCCGTGTATTCAAATACAACTCTTGTTAAAGTTAAATTTTACTAGACAAAAAATAAATAAGTTATGGTCTAATTATTCAAATACAACTCTTGTTAAAGTTAAATCTGTACCAAACCATCTATCGTATGGTTCTTCGCTACATTCAAATACAACTCTTGTTAAAGTTAAATGATGTTCTTGGAGCCCTTCATAAAAATTTTTAGATTATTCAAATACAACTCTTGTTAAAGTTAAATTTTTAAATGAACCAGTTATTAGATTAATAAAATGGATATTCAAATACAACTCTTGTTAAAGTTAAATCTGCTGTTTTTAATACACCAACTGTACTTTTTACAGAATTCAAATACAACTCTTGTTAAAGTTAAATGCTAGAAAAATCAGTATTTGTGATTTTCATTATACTATTAAAAGTATTGATATACAAGGATATTGATATTTTTTACCAGCGATAATGGTAATTTTAAAGATTTTATAAAAAGCCTTATTTTTCAGGTAATGAAAAGCTTTTTTAAGAATTTAGCTGGTAAAATTAGAGATAAAATATCTTTGGCAAGTAGCATTTCTTTGGATTATTTCATCTTTTTTTCAAAGAGAAAATAATTATCTATACATGGATTGGGTTTATCATTTATATGATTGGGCATATTTTTTTCTTTGTGATATTTATTGAAAAATTCTATTATATGAAATCCGCATTTATTTATATAAAAATGTATATTTCTTTGTTCAAAATATGGCGTAATTGTTCTCCATGTGATTGTATCGGGATATTTTTTCTCAATGGTTTTCCATGTTGCAAGACCCAAGCCGTCTCCATGATATTTTGGTGATATGAAGAATAAATCTAAAGAATTATGATGAGTATTTTTATCTATCATGAGAACAACACCGCCGGCACATTGATTATTATAAATAATGTGGAAAACTTCTGCATTTTTAGCAGTAAGTGAGGATAATATATCATTTTTAGATGGAAGATATTCATTTGTGCCAAATTTTTCAATAATTGCAGGAGAAAAAGCCTCTTGTAAATTTTTGATAAATGTAGGATATTCTTTGGGAATTACTGGTTTTAATTCAATATCAAGGTTTTGGGACATAAAAAATTCCTTTCTATTAGTTTAATATGATTAAATACCATAAATAGTTTTACATAAATTAATGCCTGTTTTAGTTTTAAAAATTCTGTTTAATGCATTTTCTATAGCTTGTTTTGGGCAATTATCTTCATAAAGATTTACTAAGAAATCTGCTTCTATTAGGATTTGGTAATCTAAATCGTCAATATTATTGTAAGTATGATGATGAGCAATCAAGAAACATACTCTATCTATTACAGCAGTATCTACTTGGAGTTTTTCAAGTATTTCTCTAGCAGGTGCAGGGCCTTCTAATTCTTGATATTTGCCATTGCTACTGTTGTATTTTTGCTCAGCAATTTTTATGCCAATATCATGCATCAAGCCAGCGATTTCTAAAATATATAATTTATCTGAGGGTAAGTTTTCTTGTTCTGCTATGAATTTTGCAAAGCTATGTACTTTGAGAAAATGTTGAATACGTTTAGGGTCGCCCTGATAATAATTAATCATTTCTATTAATACATTATTTATATTTGTCATAATAAAAGCCTCCTAAGTATAGTTTTGTTTCAGAAAATAGAAATCAAGAAAAAATTTTAATTTTATTTTAATACAATTTTAATATGATATACAAGCATAATCAGTATAAATTTTGTATAATTATTTTTGTAGTGCAGGATTTTAAAAGGGTTTATTAGAATTTAATAAGTATAATAAAATATAGGAGAATAAAAATTATGTTTAGTTTTATTATGTTTTTAGCAGTTATAACGACTATTTTGGCTTTTATTGGGTTTGATATGATAACACATTTTAGTGATATTGTGAATTTGATAGGAGCGGTAGCTTTAGGTGTAGGCGTCTTTTTGACATTTAAACCAAATAAAAAAAAGCAGATTAGTTTAGATTTAGATGATAGTGAAAATAGTAAATTATTGCAGGAAAGTTATCAAAAAGCGTTAGAGGATTATAATTATATAAAAGGTTCATTGAAATATATTAGAGATAGTGAATTAAAAATGCATGTGCAAGATATGCAAAAGGTATCTTTGAATATTTTACAATATCTACAAAAACATCCAGAGAAAATTACTCTAGCTAGAAGATTTATCGATTATTATCAAGATACTGTGGCTGGTTTAATTGAAAAATATGTAGAAATAGAAAATACGCAGTTAAATACAGATAGTGTAAATGATATAAAGGAAAGAACAAAAAATACTTTATATGGATTGAGTAATGCTTATACAGAACAATTTGAAAAATTGATAAATGACCAGTTATTAGATATGGATGCGGAATTAAAGGTCATGGAAAATACAATAAAAGCAGATGGTTTTGATGTGAAAAAGCAAGACCGCACTCAAGAGATAAAATCTGGCTTTAGCTATAGACGTAAAATTTGTATGCACGATAAACCTATGCAGAAAATGCGTTGGCAATTAAAACATTTACCAGAAAAATTTTTTGATAGTGATGAAGTTTTGCGTAAAAAATTAATTGCTGGAGGTCTAGGAATTTTATTTGGCGGTTTTGGCGCACATAAATTTTATTTAGGCAAAACTTTTATGGGCATTTTTTATTTATTATTCTCATGGACAGGCATACCTTTTATTGCGGGATTTATAGAAGGTATACGCTATTTATTTATGGATAAAGAAGATTTTTATCGCAAATTTTTTGATAATATGAATAGAGGGTGAAACTTATGGCAGATATTAGTTTAGATGATTTAATCAAAGCAAAAACACAGACAATGGACAATAATGCTGATGCTCAAAATTGGCAAGTAATGACAAAAAAAGAAGAAATTGAGCAGGTTACAAAGCAAACAGAATTGATTTCACCAGAAGATAGAAAACGTATTGATGAAATAAAAGAAAATATAGATTTAACGAATTCACAGACTTCGGTACAATATGGCATAAATGCACAACGAAATATAGCGGAGTTTTCAGATAGTATTTTGAATAATATTCGCAGTAAAGATAGTGGGCATGTTGGCGATTTATTAAGCAATTTAGTAGTAAAAGTAAAAGGTTTTGATGTAGATAGTAAAAATAGTGGTGGATTTATAAAGAAAATTCCTATTTTAGGCTCATTAGTTGGCAGTGCTAAAAGTATGATGGCAGAATATGATAAATTATCTGTACAGATTGATAAGATACAAGGCGAATTAGATAAAGCCCGCATGAGCATGATGAAAGATATTGTGATGTTTGATACTATGTATCAACGAAATTTAGAGTATTTTAAAGAATTGCAGTTATATATTAAAGCTGGCGAAGAAAAAATCTTAGAATTGCAACAGCATACTATTCCTAAATTGCGTATGGAAGCTGTAAATTCTCAAAATCAAATGGCAGTGCAGGTAGTCAGTGATTTTGAAAATGCTGTCAGTCGTTTTGAGAAAAAAGTTCATGATTTGAAATTGAGTAAAACAATAGCTATACAGACAGCACCACAGATACGTCTTATTCAAAATAATGATAAAGTTTTAGTTGATAAGGTGCAAAGTGCTATTTATAATACTATTCCATTATGGAAAAGTCAGATTGTGATTGCACTTGGTTTATCTAGACAGCAAAAAGTTTTACAGATGCAACGTGAAGTAACAGATACTACAAATGAATTATTGCGACGTAATGCTGAAATGTTGAAACAAAATACAATAGAAACAGCACGTGAAACAGAACGTGGAATTGTAGATATCGAAACTGTAAAAAAAGTAAATGAAGATTTGATTTCTACTATTGAAGAAACTATTAAAATTCAAAAAGATGGACGTGAACGTCGTAAATTAGCAGAAGCTGAACTTGTACAAATTGAAAATAAATTAAAACAAACTTTATTGGCTCATCGTTAAAATATCATTAAATAAGCTATAAAAAATATAAAAAGGATAATCCTAAAATAAGTGGATTATCCTTTTTGTTATCAATAAAAATTATTTATTTAATGTATCTTGACAGAAATTGATAAAAGATTGAGCAGCTTTGGAGATATATCTATCTTTTTTCCATGCAAGTCCAACATCTACAAATATAGGGTCTTCTATTGGTAATGTTTTAATATGTGGTGTATCTTGAACTACGAAGTCTAAGAGAAATGCCATACCAACATTACTAGAAATAAGACCTTTTATCGTTTCAATTTGGTTTGATTCTAAGATAATATTTGGTTGAATATTGTGTTCTTTAAGTTTTTGTTGAATTAAATTACGGATAAAAGAACCTTCTTTTAACATAATTAAATCAATATTGCTTACATCGCTCCAAGATAAAGAATCTTTTTGAGCAAGTGGGCTATCTTCAGGAACACAAGCTACTACTTGGTTAGTAGACATTGGTAATAACTGTAAACTAGGAGAAGCATTGGAGATGATGACAATACCAAAATCTAATTCATCACGTTCTAAGGATTCACGAATAGACATAGAGCCTTTTTCATAAAGATAAATATCTAAATGAGCGAATTTTTTCTGGAAACCAGAGAAAATTTTTGGGAAAAGATATGCTCCGATCATAGAAGGAATACCAATTTTGATAGTGCCTTTTTGAAGTTGTTTATAGTCATTAACTTCTAAAACGGCATCTTGAATATTACGCAAAGCAAGTTCAATGCGATTTAAAAATACAGCTCCTTCTGGTGTGAGTGATAATTGTTTTTGGCTACGTTCAAAAAGTTGTATGCCAAGTTCTGCTTCTAATTTTTTTATAGCAACTGTAATATTTGGTTGAGAAACAGAAAGCCGTTTGGCTGCTCTAGTAATATTTTTCAAACGGCTAGTCATTTGAAAGTATTCTAGTTGTTTAAGTTCCATATAATCCTCCTATTGAAAATATCTTATGTATAATAAATTTTATTAATTAACACATAGATATTATAGCATAAAAATAGCATATATCCAATATTTTATTTATTATAAATGTTTTTTGCCATAAGTTTTATCTATTATATTGCTTTTATGTTAAAATATAAAAAATTTTTTAAAAATTTTGGGAGGAATAGTGAATTTTTTGGAGAAATATATATTCATATAGTAATTTTAGGTAATAAATTTTATGACAAATAAACATAAATAAAAGTGAGGTTGATTACAATGATGAACAACTATTCTAGCCAGGACTTTTTATCAGTTGCAAGAAGAATTACTTATGATGCAACAATTCCAGAGTTACTTGAAGAAGCGGTTAGAAATCATGAAGGACGTTTATCTGACAAAGGTGCGATTTGTGTAACTACTGGTAAACATACAGGTCGTTCACCTAAAGATAGATTTATTGTTGATACTCCAGATATTCATGATTTAATACATTGGTCAAATACAAATCAACCATGTTCGGAAAATACATTTAATCGTCTTTATGAAAAAATGAAAGATTATGCTAAAGACCATCAATTATTTGTAACTGATGCTTTAGTTGGTGCAGACCCTGCATACAAATTACAAATAAAATGCATTAATGAGCATGCTTGGCATCATTTATTCTTAAAACAATTATTCATTAGACCAAAAACTAAACTTACTACACCTGCTGAATTTACACTTATTTGTATGCCTAGTGTAAAAGCTAATCCAATTGAAGATGGTACACATTCTGAAACTTTTATTATTGTTAATTTCAGCAAAAAAATGGTATTAATCGGTGGCGGTGCTTATGCAGGTGAAATGAAAAAAGCTATTTTCTCTGTTATGAACTTCATTCTTCCTCAACGTGGTGTTTTATCCATGCACTGCTCTGCAAATGTAGGTAAAGATGGAAATTCTGCATTATTCTTTGGTTTAAGTGGTACAGGTAAAACAACTTTATCTGCTGACCCTAATCGTTCCTTAATTGGTGATGATGAACATGGTTGGAGTGAACATGGTATCTTCAATGTTGAAGGTGGTTGCTATGCAAAAACTATAAAAATTACACCTGAAAGTGAACCAGAAATTTATAATGCAATTCAATATGGAACTGTTTTGGAAAATGTTTATATCAATCCATATACTCGTGAACCAGATTTCTTTGATGCTAGATTTACACAAAATGCGCGTACAGCTTATCCAATAGAAAATATTCCAAATGCCATCGTACCAAGTATGGCAGGTCATCCAAATGCAATTATCTTTTTGACTGCAGATGCTTTTGGTGTATTACCTCCTATTGCAAAACTCACTAAAGAACAAGCTATGTATCACTTCTTATCCGGTTATACAAGTAAAGTTGCTGGTACTGAACGTGGTATTACAGAACCACAAGCAACATTCTCTATTGGTTTTGGTGAACCATTCTTCCCATTACCACCATTACAATATGCTAGATTATTAGGTGAAAAAATTAATCAATATAATACTAGTGTATATCTTGTTAATACTGGTTGGACTGGCGGTCCATATGGTGTTGGTAAACGTATGGAATTAAAATACACTAGAGCTATGATTTCTGCTGCTTTAGATGGTAAATTAGATGATGTTACTTGGACTAAACATGAATATTTCCAATTAAATATTCCAGATAGCTGCCCAGGTGTACCAAGTGAAGTATTAAATCCAGAAAATACTTGGATGGATAAAAAAGCATATAAAAATCAAGCTGAAAAATTAGTAAGATTGTTTGCTGAAAATGTTAAACGTTTCGCTGGTGAAATGCCAGAAGAAATTTTAAATGCTGGACCAAGACTTGAAGACTGAGAAGAAATTGGTTTTTGTAGAAAAATTATAAATATGATTTTAAAGTTTTTAGGCAATAAATAAATTTAATGGCGATAACTTAATTAATGAGAAAAGACTACCAAAAATAAATATGGTAGTCTTTTTTTACTTATTTTTTATTTAAATCTTTATTGATGATTGGCATGATTTCATCTTCATCAGGTGTTACATATAAAGTTTTATTATTTGTAAAGATAACAAAACCAGGTTTAGCTCCTGATGGTTTTTTTAGATATCTACATTCTACATAATCAACAGGAATTTTTGAAGAGCCACGTGCTTTGCTGAAATATCCTGCGATTTGGGCAGCTAAAAATAGAGTATCCTCATCTACTTCATCGCCTTTAGTATCAATGATGACATGAGAGCCAGGGATATCTTTTGTATGCAACCAAATATCATCGCTATGTGCTGTTTTAAAAGTGAGTTTATCATTTTGATAATTGTTTTTGCCAACGAATAAGAACATTCCATTAGGTAGAGCAAATTTAAATGGTTTAGATGGAGCAATAGAAGCTTTTTTCTTATTTTCAGGTGGTAAAAATCCAGCTTTAATCATTTCAGCTTTGATATCTTCAATATCGGCTATAGTAGTACAAGCATCTATAGCAGTTTCTATGGTTAGGGCATATTCTCTATCTTTTTGGCAACGTTTTATTTGGATTTCTAACATTTGTGTAGAACGTTTTAACTTATCGTATTTTTTATAATAAGCTTGCATATTTTGAATTAGAGTTAATTTCGTATCCAATGCAATAGTTATAGGTGCATAATTTTCATCATAAATATTAGCTACAGAAATTTCTTTGTCTTGATGGTCTTTAAATTGGTATTGATAAGTCATTAAGTTATCAGCTTTTATTTTATATTTTTCAGCTTTTTGCGCTTTAGCTAATTCTTCTGTAAGAATTTTTTCTTTTTTAGTTAAACGATTAATTTCATTATGGATTGTTTTACGATAGAAATCTTTTTCTGGTAAATTATAATAGCTGTTAGTATAGTTTTTGGAATCTTCTAATAGAGCATTAATATCTATATATGTTTTAAGGGTGAAATCTTTTTCGTTAAAAATATGCAAAGCAAATGGTGCCATGGCTTTAATTTTACGTTTTTTATCTAAGACTAATGTTGGCGAAAAATTTTTTTCTTGATACATGATTTTTAATTCATCAATGATATTAGTTATAGAAGAAAAATCCATTTCGTCCATATCTTTTATCAATAAATCGTTACTAAAGCCAGCTAAAAAGATGATTTCTTTTGCTGTTATTGGCCCAAAGCCCAATCCACTAGCGATGATTGCTTGATATAATGTCGCTTCTTGATATGTTTTTAAGCGTTCAATAAATGAATTTGTATCGGTAGTTAAAATATTTATTTTGTCTTGAATAGGTGGGACTTCATAATTTTGACCAGGTAAGACAGTACGCACGCGGTTGCTATTTTCACCTACACGGCGAAAGGCTTCAATAATAGTTCCGTCTTGCATTAAAATAAGATTGCTATATTTTCCCATAAGTTCAGCTATTAAAGTTTTTGTAATGATAAGACTTTTTGGCCCTAAGGTATCAATATCTATTAAAATCATGCGGTCTAAACCATATTGAGAAATAGAGGCGATGCGACCACCTTCTAATTGTTTACGTAAAACCATGCAGAAAACTGGTGGTTCAGGTGGATTATCTGGCTGAAATTCAGTTATATTTGCCATAGGATTTTGAGGATTTATAGAAAGATATAAAATATATGTCTGTCTAGGCTGGCGAATATATAAATAAATATCTTGTTTGTTTGGTTGGCAGATTTTATCTATTCTACCACCTGCTAATTTGTCGTTTAGTTCATTTATTAAAGGATTTAATGAAAATCCATCTAAGCTCATAGTTTAATTCATTCCTTTCGTTAATTTCTTAGTTTAAGAAATTAATATCTAAAATATTATATCATAGGTATTTTTATTTGATAAATTATTAATTGAGCAGTTTTTGCTAAGTTTTTTGTCATTAATTAGTATTTTCTTTAAAAAGATGAATAATTATAATAATATGAGCAGGATTGTTGATATTTAATAGCGAATTAATATTAGTTATAGTTATAATATAATAATTTAGTTATTATCTATAATGAGCCTGAATAGATTTTAAATTTGTAAAAATAAATACATTGTTTTAATAATGTGTTTAAGGAGGATTTTATCATGGAATTTAATTTTTCTAAATGGCAAGCTTGTGGAAATGATTTTGTATTAGTAAATGCTTTCAATAATGAAGATATCAGTGAAATAATTGCAAATGCAGAAAAAATTTGTGATCGTCATTTTGGTGTAGGTGCCGATGGTGTTATATTTATTTTGCCATCTAAAATAGCAGATTTTCGTATGCAAATCATCAATAGTGATGGCAGTGAAGCTGAAATGTGTGGCAATGGTATACGTTGCTTTGCCAAATGTGTAAAAGAAGCTAATCTTACAGATAAAAATAAATTCACTGTAGAAACTGGTGCTGGTATAATCGTTCCTGAAATTATGGAAGATGGCACTGTTCATGTAGATATGGGTGAACCTATTTTAGAAGGCGATAAAATTCCAGTATCTGGCTTTGGCAATAATCAAGTAGTAAATGAAGATATCACCGTAGATGGTCAAACTTATAAAATGACTTGCGTATCTATGGGAAATCCTCATTGTATCGTTTTTGTTGATGATATTAATAGTGTAGAACTTGAAAAAATTGGTCCAAAATTTGAAACTAATCCAGTATTTCCTAAGAAAACAAATACAGAATTTGTAGAAGTAAAAAATGATAAATATGTTCGTATGCGTGTTTGGGAACGTGGTGCAGGTATTACTTGGGCTTGTGGTACTGGTTCTTGCGCTACATTAGTAGCTTGTGTATTAAATAAACGTACACAGAGAACAGCTCAAATTGAATTAGATGGCGGTATTTTAACAATACAGTGGGCTGATAATAATCGAATTTATATGACTGGCCCTGCTACAAAAGTTTTCACAGCAACATGGGCTGATTAATAATCTTAATTAGGTTTGGGGAGGTATTTTTTTGATAAGAAGTATGACGGGCTTTGGCTCAGCAACTTTTGATAATGGAATATATAAAATTGGCGTAGAAATGAAAGCGGTAAACAATAGATATCGCGACATTTCCATTCGTATGCCAAGTGGACTACGTGCTTTAGAAGCAAGTATAGTTGAGGCTTTAAATAAATATGCTCTTCGTGGAAAAATAGATATTTACATTAATTTTGTAAATAACAATGAAGAAAATAAAAAGTTAGCCATTGACAAAGATTTATTGATTGCTTATTATAAAAGCTTACAGGAAATCAATACAACTATTAAAAGTGTAGATAAAAAAGCAAAATTAAAAAATATATCTTTAATAGATTTGGCAAATTTTCAAGGCGTGATAAATTTAGCTGATGATAGTTTAGATTTAGAAGCGATAAAACCATTATTAGTGGCTACTGTAGAAGAAGCTACAGAAGAATTTGTCAAAATGAAATGTATTGAAGGTGAAAATCTAAAAAAAGATTTACTTCGCCGTTTAGATATCATTGCTAAGCATACAGAAAAAATAAAAGTAATAGCTCCTGAACGCTTAGTAAATTATCGAACTCAATTGATAGAAACACTTAAATCTTTATTGAGTGAGCAAAATATTGATGAGAATAGAATAATCCAAGAATGTGCGATAATGGCAGATAAAATGGATATTACAGAAGAAATTGTACGCATGGGAAGTCATTTACAGCAGTTTAAGGCTAGTTTGGAAATGGAAGGTAATATTGGTCGTAAATTAGATTTTATTGTCCAAGAAATGAACCGTGAAACAAATACAATGGCTTCTAAAGCTAATAATGCTGAGATTGCTAATTTAGTAGTAGAGATTAAAGGTGAATTAGAAAAAATTCGTGAACAAATCCAAAATATTGAATAGGTAAAAATAGGTAAAAGTTATGCAGGCAAGATTAGTTAATATTGGTTATGGTACAATCATAGCTGTAGATAGAATTATCGCAGTTGTCGCTCCAGAGTCAGCACCAATAAAGCGTATAGTCCAAGAGGCAAAAGAGTTAAAGAATTTAATTGATGCCACTTATGGACGTCGTACACGTTCAGTGATTATCATGGATAATTCGACTGTTGTTTTATCGGCTGTACAGCCAGAAACAATAACAAATAGAGTAAATATGGATATTATAAAAGAAAAGGGTAGAGTAAATGAAGAATAAGGGTAATTTAATCGTTATTTCTGGACCATCTGGTACAGGAAAAGGGACTGTTTGCAAAGAATTATTAAAAGCACAGCCAGAAATTGTATTTTCCATATCAGCAACAACACGTAAACCTAGACCAGGCGAAGTGAATGGTAAGGATTATTGGTTCTTATCTAAAGAAGAATTTCAGCAAATGATAGCAGAAAATCGTTTGTTAGAATGGGCTGAAGTTTATGGAAATTATTATGGAACTCCAGCAGATAAAGTACGCGAAGTATTGGAAAGTGGTAAAGATGTATTACTTGAAATCGATACTCAAGGTGCTTTAAATGTACAGAAAATGTTTTTAAAAGAAGGTACATTCATCTTTTTATTACCTCCTTCTCTTGCAGAACTTGAAAAACGCATTCGCGGACGTGGTACTGAAACTGAAGAAGCAATAAAACGTCGCCTCAGCGCTGCTATTGAAGAAATTCCATGCGGAAATAATTATGATTACATCATCACTAATGAAGTTGTCAGTGATGTTGTAAATAAAATTTTGCATATTATTGAAGCTGAACGCTGTGCAGTGTATAATAATTTAGATAAACTTGTTCAACTTGAAAATGAAAAAGTTTAAATTAAGATATTGCAAAGGAGCGATTTATAATGGATATAGTACATCCTTCTATGGACCAACTTTTACCAAAAGTTGATAGCAAATATACTTTAGTAGTTTTAGCAGCTAAAAGAGCTAGACAAATTTTAGCAGGTTCTCCTGTAAAATCCGTACTTCAATCTCATAAAGATGTTACAAATGCTTTAGAAGAAGTTGCAGAAGATAAAATTACTTTTGCACGTGTGAAAAAAAGCATTTAATTTAAAATGAAAGGCAAGCTAATACTTGCCTTTTTTGCTAATTAAGACGGTAAATATTAATTTATTTTATATAAGAGGTTTATTATGTTAAAAGGCAAAAATATCTTATTAGCAGTTTGTGGTGGTATTGCGGTTTATAAAGTTGTAGATGTAGCTAGTAGACTAAGAAAATTAGGCGCTAATGTACATGTAGTAATGACTAAAGAAGCTACAAATTTTGTTACACCACTTACATTTCAAGAAATCAGTGGAAATCCTGTAAATGTTTCTATGTGGGATAAAGTTACAAATTGGAATGTAGAACATATTGCTCTTGCTAATTTGGCGGATTTAGTTTTGATTGCACCTGCAACAGCAAATATTATTGGTAAAATAACAAATGGTATTGCTGATGATATGTTATCCACTGTGATTATGGCGACTAAAGCACCTGTTTTTGTCGCTCCTGCAATGAATAGTAATATGTATCAAAACCCAATAACACAAAAAAATATAAATACTCTTCGTGAATATAATTATCATATTATTGAGCCAGCAAGTGGTCATTTAGCTTGTGGTGTAAATGGTATAGGTAGACTTCCTGAACCTATTACTTTGGTAGAGACTATAAAAGATTATGTTGAAAAACAAAATAATCAGTCTTTAAAAGGCAAAAAAGTGATTGTAAGTGCAGCAGGTACAAGAGAACCTATTGACCCTGTTCGCTACATCAGTAATCGTTCTAGTGGAAAAATGGGATATGCTATTGCTACAGAAGCTGCTAGTAGAGGTGCTGAAGTAGTTTTAGTTTCAGGTATTACAAATATTAAAGCACCTGAAAATGTAAATTTAATAAAAGTAGAGTCTGCACGTGAAATGCAAAAACATATTGAAGAACATTTTGCAGATTGTGATATTACAATAATGTCAGCAGCTGTTTCAGATTATCGTGTAAAAGAAGTAGCTAGTCAAAAAATAAAAAAATCTGATGAAGTCATTACTATTGAGCTTGTAAAAAACCCAGATATTTTGAAAGGTTTAGGCGAGAAAAAATCAGATAAACAGTATTTAGTTGGCTTTGCTGCTGAAACACAGAATGTTGAAGAATATGCTAAAGGCAAATTACAGCGCAAAAATCTTGATATGATTGTAGCAAATGATGTAAGCCAAGCTGGTGCTGGATTTAATGTAGATACTAATATAGCTAAAATCATCACTCGTGATGGAGAAATAAAACAAGCTCCACTTATGCAAAAGGCAGAACTTGCTAAATTGATTTTAGATACAATTGAAGAAAAAATGAATAAATGATAAATAAAAACTCCTATTAGTTTTTGAAGCTAGTAGGAGTTTTTTATAATTAGTTATTATGATAAAATATAAGTTAAATGATGTAAAAAAATAAATAAAGAAGGTATTTATATGTTTGATAATTTAAAATTAGGTTTTATTGGTTTTGGCAATATGGGACAAGCTATAGCTACAGGTTTAATCAATCAAGGAGCTATACAGGGCAATCAAATTTTTGCTTGTGCTAAGAATTGGGATAAACTTTGTAAAAATACACAGGAAAAACAAGTCAATCCTTGTAAAAGTGCAAAAGAAGTTGTTGATAATGTAGATATGGTTATCATAGCTGTGAAACCATATATGATAGAAGAAGTTATTACTCCAATAAAAAAAGAATTACAAGAAAAAATTGTTATTTCTATTGCAGCAAATTTTCCTTTTGCTAAATATGAGCAAATTCTTTTACCAAATACACATCATTTAAGTACAATACCAAATACGCCAGTAGCCATAGGTGAAGGTATTTTTATTTGTGAAAATACACATTCTTTGAGTGATGAAGAATTAGATTTATTTACAAAATTATTCTCTACAATTTCTATAGTTCAATTTGTAGAAACTAAACAATTATCCATTGGCGGAACTGTAGCAGGTTGTGGCCCTGCTTTTGCTAGTATGTTTATAGAAGCTTTAGCTGATGCTGGTGTAATGCATGGACTTGCTCGCCCTGTAGCTTATAAATTAGCAAGTCAAATGATAGTGGGAACTGGTAAATTGCAATTAGCTACAAATAATCATCCAGGTGCAATGAAAGATGCAGTATGTTCACCTGCTGGTACTACTATTGTGGGTGTAGCAACTTTAGAACGTAAAGGCTTTAGAAGTGCAGTGATTGATGCTATTGATGCTATTGATGCTATTGAAAACAAATAAATTTATATAAAAATATGATATAATATAACTAATAATTATTCAAAGTGAGGCGATAAATATGAAAAGATGGAAAAAAGTTTTAGCTCTTAGTGCTATGGGTTTAATTTTAACGGGTGCAAGTTATCAATTACCTATGGATAATACAGCACAGGCAAGACCATTACCTAGAGCTGAAAGAGTATCACCACAAATGCGTATTAATAATGAAATGCAAAATATAAGTGAATATTTTGGGGTAGATAAGCAAACATTAGTAACGTATTATAATAATGGTTGGGAAATGCCGGAACTTCGTAGAGGTGCTTTCTTAGCATATGCTTCACATAAATCTTTTGATGATGTTATGAATTTAAGAGAGAATAATTCTTGGGGTCGTGTAGAATATTTAATTGGGCTTACACCAAATGATTTAAAGGCAACACAAGATGATATTATATCAACACAGATAGCTAATAAATTAGATATAAATAAAAGTATTGTAACTTTTTTAGTTAAACAGAATTATGAAGTAGATGAAGTTATTCATGGCATACTTTATTCTATGTATGTAGATAAATCTCCAGCTGATATTATAGAAATGCATAATCCACCAACATCTAATTGGGAAGTGGTGGCAGATGATTTGGGTATTACTCAAGAAGAATTAGATGAAATACATCAAAAAATGGAAACATTGGATTTAGGCATGATTAAAGGCCCAAAAAGACCTGGAGAAATGAGATTTTAAAATTAAATAGCATAAATAAAAATAAGCACTAATTGATATAGTGCTTATTTTTTATGGAGTAATTTATTTTATTAGAAGAAACATGATTTTCCAATAAATTCCCTTAGTATAGAATTATTTGGTACATCATCATCATTTGAAATGTCTTCAAAGTAATCAAGAAAATCAATCAAGCGTTTAGATATATTATATTCTGGTAAATCAGGTGTGATTTTTTCTAATAAAGGTTTAGCGTATTTCTTTAAAATACCTAATTCATAAATTAGAGCAGAATTAAACATGACATCTGCATTTTCTTGGAATGGGAAAATATTTTTATCTTCACCTTTGCGCACATCAGGCCATTGTTTAATCGTTTTTAAAGCGTGAGCACCTCTAAATTGATTATCGCGAACAATACGGCGAATAATGCGAGCAGCTGTAGTAGGAATGCGGTTGTGTGCATCTATAGCTAATTGAGTTAAGGCACTGACGTAAATTTTATATTTTACATGAGAAGGAATATCTCTTGTTAATTCATCATTTAAACCATGAATACCCTCAATGATAATAGGTTGATTAGGCTCTAATTTTACAACATGATTTTTCCATTCACGATAGCCTGTGGTGAAATTATAAACTGGTAATTCAACGCTCTCTCCTTTTAATAATGCCATCATATGTTTATTGAATAATGGCAAATCCAAAGCGTTTATAGATTCAAAATCATATTGACCTTCAGGTGTTTTAGGAGTTTTATCTCTATCTAAGAAATAATCATCTAAAGATATAGATAGAGGATTTATACCATTGACAAGTAATTGAATGCGCAATCTTTGAGCAAATGTTGTTTTTCCAGAAGATGATGGACCAGCTATTAAAATTAAACGAAGGTCTTCTATAGATTCAACTATATGATCGGCAATTTGAGCGATTTTCTTTTCGTGTAATGCTTCGGAAATACGAATTAATTCACTAATTTTATTTGAGTGAATATATTCATTCAAATTGGTCACGTAATTACATTTTAAAATGTAAGACCATCTATCGGCTTCGCTTAATATCATAGATAATTTCTTTTGTTTCATCTTTGGCGGAATTACATTAGGATTGCTGATTAAAGGTGTTCTAACAATCAATCCTGGCTCATAAAAGTCTATAGCGAATTTATCTAATAATGAAGTGTTATAAAGCATTGGACCATAAAGATAATCATAATAGCCTGCGCAGTAATAAAGGCTTACATAGTCTTGCTTTAAGGATTCAAGAAGTTTTGATTTAGCGATTTGTTGAGATTCTCTAAATAAAGCAACAGCATCTTCACGAGGTAAAATGCATTTTTTTATATCTTTTGCTTTAGAAACAAATTCAAACATTTTTTCTTGAATTTTGCCGACCATTTCTAGCGTTAAATCACCTTTAGGCAATAATTCACAATAAATACCATTATTTACGGAATGTTCTACTACTACCTCTTTATCAGGATAAAGCATATTTACAGCAGCCATCATGATAAATAAAATACTTCGTTGATAAGCTTGGACACCATCTTCAGTGGTCATATCAATGAATTCTACTTTGTCTTCTGGTGTAACTTGCGTTTGTACATCACGTAGGACATTATTTATTTTTACTGCTGTTATCAAATTTTTGTGATTTTTCTGTTCTTTTAAGACAGTATCTAATAATGAGTATTTTATTTGGCAATCCATAAAGAACACCTCCTAATTTTTCTTAAATATATTATAACAAAAACATTATAGAAACGATAATATTATTTTAAAAAATAAGGCAATGATTTTATACTTTTATAAACAAAAAACGCACCTCCAAAAGTTGGTTTTTATCCAACTTTCAGGGTGCAGTTGTTTTTTTGATTTTCAATTGGTCATTATAAGCCAAATACATAGCACATTAAGGAATAAACTAATGCACCAACAATGGCTGTACAAGGAATTGTTAAAACCCATGCCATAAGCATTTGTTGAGCTGTACCCCAACGAACTGCTCCAATGCGTTTTGCACTACCTATACCCATTATAGAACCAGAAACGACATGTGTAGTACTTACTGGTAAAGAAAGTACTGTAGCAGAGAAAATTATGACAGAAGAGTTTAAATCGGCAGCAAAACCAGATATTGGCTGGAGTTTAAAAATACGACCACCTACAGTTTTGATGATTTTCCAACCACCAATAGCAGTACCACAAGCCATAGCTGTTGCAGCCAAGATTTTTACATAATAAGGAACTTCAAAAACATCGATATAACCACCACTTAAAAGAGCAAGTGTGATAATACCCATAGATTTTTGAGCATCATTTGAGCCATGAGAAAAAGCCATAGTAGCAGCTGTTATAATCTGCATGCGTTTGAATTTATTATTGAGCGACGAGGGCCTAAATTTACCAAATAATAAATAAAATATATTCATAATGATAAAGCCGACAACGATAGCAATAATAGGTGATAAAATCAAGGATAATACAATTTTACCAATGCCCCAGAAATTCAAGCCAATAGCACCTGTGGAAACGAGTACAGCACCAATGATACCACCAACTAAAGCGTGGGAGGAACTACTTGGCATTGCTATCCACCAAGTGAATAAATTCCAAACAATAGCACCAATTAAAGCAGCAACAATGATATGTTCATCAATATGTTCTGCTGATTTTACAATATCGCCACCAATTGTTTTAGCAACACCTGTACTATACATAGCACCAAAGAAATTTAAGAAAGCTGCCATTATGATAGCTGTTCTAGGTTTTAAAGCTCTTGTTGATACAGATGTAGCAATAGCATTAGCTGTATCGTGAAACCCATTAATAAAATCGAATACTAAAGCTAGGATAATAACTGCTATGATAAGAAATTGTAACTCATGCATATTTCATTACCACGCCTCTCACCAAATCAGATAATTTTTCGCAATGGTCTAAAGTATCTTCCATATAAGTCAAAATATCTTTCCATTTGATAAGCTCAATTGGGTCAGTGATATGTTCAAATAAGTAAGCAACCTCTTCACGATAAATACGGTCGCCTTCGCTTTCAAGCTTGCTAATTTTATAAGTACATTCTAAAATTTCGTGTTCATGTTTTGTAACTTCATGAAGCATAGAAAACGCTTTTAAGATTTCATCTGTTGCTGATACTAATAATTCAGATAAAGCGATAGCTGCTTTGCTTGTATCTACTAAATGATACATAACAGCTCTTTGGAGTGTTCCTTGGAGAAAGTCAACCCCATCATCAAGACCATTAGCTAATGCATAAATGTCTTCACGGTCAATAGGAGTGATGAATGTTTTGTTTAGTTTATCAATGATTTTGTCGTTAACAGCATCAGCTTCATGTTCGATATTAATGATATCTGATATTTTAGCTTCTGCTTTATTGTTGCCAGACATAACATCATTGATTAATTTTGCACTACTGTTAAAGTATTTTGCACTAGCTAAAAATAAATCATAAAATTCCGTATCCTTTTTTGTAAAAAAGCTGAACATGCCCATTTGTTACTGTAAATCTCTAGACTAAAATCAAGCTAGAGAATATTCCTTGTTCATAGTATCCACTAAAATTATTAATGTTTGATGCAATACTCCCAAGGCTTAACATCCCGGCGATTTCCGGTACAATATTACTAAATAGTAATACCAGTAACTCTTATCCTTTCCTTGTTATTCATCAAATATATACTTCACTTATATTTAAAGTGAATGCGATTATTATTATGGAGATACATATATTTTAATTTTAAAGTAAAGAAAATGTAAAATATGGATAAATATAATTTTACTTTTTCTTTACATCTGAAATTAAATCATACGTTTTCCATAAATCTGTAAATAATTATACCATATTAGAAAAAAATAGGCGATAAATTTACTAGTAAAATGTAAAATTTATCGCCTATTTGTAAAATTTTTATGAAATATTCATTAAGATATTA
The DNA here is from genome assembly GCF_000378365.1 of Megamonas rupellensis DSM 19944. Lineage (NCBI taxonomy): Bacteria > Bacillati > Bacillota > Negativicutes > Selenomonadales > Selenomonadaceae > Megamonas > Megamonas funiformis. Next base: position 28,024 of record NZ_KB899584.1, read on the forward strand.
GATATTTAAAAATGTATTTACAGCTTTAATCATATCTTCTTTTGCACATAAATTATTATGCAAAATAGGTAAAGATTGTAATTGAGCTAAGCCTTGAGGAATTTTATCTTTATTCAATGTGGATAATTTATCTAATAAAGCAAATTCATCTTTATTGGAGATATCTTCACCAAGAGCAGATAAAACGCTATCACTAAATTTATATGGGCTAGCAGTGGATAATATAATCATAGGTGTTTTATCTTGTGTAGATTTTTGATAATCTTGAGCTACTTGCCATGCAACAGCAGTATGTGTGTCTGCTACATAATTATCTTGTTGATAAATATCATGAATACATTTTTTAGTAGCACTATCATCTAAATATCCAGCAGAGAAAGTTTCTTGAATAGCTTTTAATGTTGCTTCATCAACTTGATAGCAACCTGTTGATTGAAGTTTTTCCATATAGGATTTTACTTTAGTTGCATCATTTGTAATATGATAAAGCAAACGTTCTAAATTACTGGAAATTAGAATATCCATTGATGGAGATATAGTTTTGAAAAATTCACGATTGCGGTCATAAGTGCCAGTTTTCAAGAAATCTGTCAATACATTATTAGAGTTAGAAGCACAAATTAAACGATTGACAGGAAGACCCATGCATTTTGCGTAGAAACCAGCTAAGATATCGCCAAAATTACCAGTTGGTACAGTAAAGTTGACTTTATTACCCATAGTGATTTTTTTATCATTAACTAAATCGGCATATGCACTGAAGTAATAAACTATCTGTGGCAATAAACGACCCCAATTTATGGAGTTTGCAGAAGAGAGTTTAAAACCTTTTTCATTTAGATATTCATTGTATTTACTATCACTAAAGATTTGTTTAACACCACTTTGAGCGTCGTCAAAATTACCTTTAACAGCGAATACAGATACATTATCACCTTGTTGTGTGAGCATTTGTAAACGCTGAATTTTACTTACGCCTTCTTGTGGATAAAAGACAAGAATTTTTGTTTGGTCAACGTTTTTAAAGCCATCTAAGGCTGCTTTACCTGTATCACCAGAAGTAGCTACTAAAATAACTAATTCATCTTTATCACCTAATTTTTTTAATGAAGTAGAGATGAATTGTGGCAATAATTGTAATGCCATATCTTTAAAAGCACTTGTTGGACCATGCCAAAGCTCTAAAAGATAATTATTTTTTTCGACTTCTACTGTAGGGACAATTTTATCAGTGTCAAATTTTTCTGTAGTATAAGCGTTATCAACACATTGATTGATTTCTTCAGCAGTAAAATCTGTTAAATATAAAGAAAGAATTTTTTTTGCACATTCTTGATAAGATAAATCAAGAAGTGAAGTTAAAAATTTTTCATCAATAATAGGTATATTTTCAGGAACAAACAATCCACCATCTTCTGCTAATCCTTTTATGATGGCACGTGCAGAAGTAACAGCACAATTATGACCACGTGTACTTATATAATTCATAGAATGCCCCCTTAATTTATAAATATCTATTTATATTCGATTTAATGATTAGTCTTTAAAGAATTCATCATGAATAGCATTTACAGCTTCTTTGATTTTATCAGCTTTAATTAAGCAAGAGATGCTGATTTCAGATGTACTGATTACATCAATATTGATATTAGCATCAGACAAAGCTTTGAACATTCTAGCAGCAATACCAGGGTTACCGAGCATACCTGCACCAACGATAGAAACTTTAGCTACATCTTGTTCGATTAATACAGCAACAGCATTTAATTCATCAGCAACTTTATCTACAATTTGTTTTGCTTGACCGAGGTCATCAGCAGTAACAGTAAATACCATATCAGTAACATTTTTTTCCATATTGCGAATGCTTTGTACAATCATATCAACATCAACATTATTTTCAGCAAGTTTGGAGAAAATTGCATGTGCAATACCTGGAGTATTTGGAATACCTAATACAGCGAATTTAGCTACATTAGTATCATGAGCTACCCCTCTAATAATAAACTCTTTCTCTTCCATTGTATATTCCTCCCTAATAATTGTGCCTGGTTTGTTAGTGAATGTAGATCTTACATGAATTGGAATATTGTATAAACGACCAGTTTCTACGGAACGTGGTTGCATAACACCAGCACCTAAACGAGCCATTTCTAACATTTCATAATATGTGATTTCTTTCATTCTACGAGCGCCTTTAGCAATACGTGGGTCAGCAGAATATACGCCATCAACATCAGTGTAAATTTCACAAACATCAGCTTTCATAGCACCAGCTAGAGCAACTGCAGAAGTATCAGAACCACCACGACCTAAAGTAACAGGATCGCCTAAATCATCACAACCCTGGAAGCCAGCTACAATAACAATATTGCCTTTATCTAATTCTTCAAAAATACGTTTAGGTTGGATATCTTTGATTTTACCTTTTGTGTGAACAGAATTAGTTTTTACACCAGCTAATGCTCCAGTAAGAGAAATAGCTTTTTGTCCTAAAGCTTTAAATGCCATAGTCAATAAAGAAATTGAAACTTGTTCACCAGTAGTAAGTAACATATCCATTTCACGAGTATATTGATATGGATCTTTAGTAATCCCTTTTGCCAATTGAATTAAGTCATCTGTTGTATCCCCCATAGCGGAAACAACTACTACAATTTTATCATCTGGCTGTTTTTCATCTAAAATACGTTTTGCAACAGCTTTGATTTTATCAATATTTCCAACAGAGCTGCCACCAAATTTTTTTACAATTAGTGCCATTGTTACCCTCCTAAAGTATTTATGTATTTACATAGTGTATAAATTAAGTTTGCCTTTTACATTTATTATACAATGCAAACCATATATAATGCTTTTATTATAGCAGTTTATGTTTATTGTGTCTATCATAATTATAATTATAATCTATATAATTATTTGATTTTATAAAAATACTTCTATTTAATTTTGTTAAATGAAAATTTCTTATTTATTATAATAGGAAATAAGAAGAAAATTTTTGGTGAAAATAGCGTAAATAAGTGATTTGTTAAATTAAAAAAGATACAATAAGAATATAAAAAAATTTTATTTCTTTATATTTAGCAATTTTTATCTAGAAGTTTTCAAGGTTACATTTTTGCAAAATTTAAAATTATCTTAGAGTGAAAATTTCTATCCTTTTTATAAAAAATATGTAAAATTTTTATAAGCTATATACATTGAAGTTTTAAGTTTATTCTGTTATAGTAATTATTGTACTAATTAAATAAAACTACTCAGGAGGTTGATGATTTAAATGAAAGTAGCTGTAGTAATGGGCAGTGATTCTGATTTTCCCATTTTAAAACCGGCTGTTGATTTATTACATCAGTTTAATGTAGAAACAGAAGTAATTGTAGCTTCTGCACACCGTACCCCTGGCAAAGTCCGTGGCCTAGTTTCTTCTGCGGAAGAAAGAGGTGTTGGCGCATTCATCTCTGCCGCTGGTGCTGCTGCACATTTAGGTGGAGTTATCGCATCTTATACTACTTTACCTGTTATTGGAGTACCAATTAATGCAACTCCATTAAATGGTATGGATGCTTTATTAAGTACTGTACAAATGCCATCTGGAATTCCAGTTGCAACTATGGCAATTAATGGTGCTAAAAATGCTGCTATTTTTGCTATAGAAATCTTTGCTGTAAGCGATATGAATTTAAGAAAACAACTTAAAGAATATCGTGAAAAAATGGTTGAAGAAGTTGAAGCTAAAGCTGCAAAAGTTGCACAACAACTTCAAGCATAATTAACGAAAAAATTCATCTAAAATTAATATAAAATCGTATAACTCATTTTTATTTAGATTTTAGTTAATGACTTGGGAGGTCAATTAATAATGGAAAACAAATTATTATATGAAGGCAAAGCAAAAAAAATCTTTTCAACAGAAAATCCTGATGAATTATTAGTTTATTACAAAGATGATGCAACTGCTGGTAATGGTGCAAAAAAAGGTACTATTGCAGACAAAGGCATTTTAAATAATAAAATTACTAATTTCTTCTTTGGTTTATTAGAAAAAGAAGGCATTAAACATCACCTCATTAAAGTTCTTAATGACCGTGAAATCCTTGTAAAAAAATTAGATATCGTTCCTCTTGAAGTTATTATCCGTAATGTAGCTGCTGGTAGCTTAGCAAAACGTCTTGGTCTTGAAGAAGGCGTAAAAATGTCTAAACCTGTAATTGAATATTGCTATAAATGTGATGATTTAGGTGATCCTATGGTTAACCGTTATCATATCACAGCTATGGGTTGGGCAACAGCTGAAGAACTTGATCAGATTGAAGCTATGTCTCTTAAAATCAATGATGTTATGACAAAATATCTTGCTACAAAAAATATTGACCTCATTGACTTTAAGTTAGAATTTGGTAAATATCATGGTGAAATTCTTTTAGGCGACGAATTATCTCCAGATAACTGCCGTTTCTGGGATAGTCAGACACATGAAAAACTTGATAAAGATAGATTCCGTCGTGATTTAGGTAATGTTGAAGATGCTTATAAAGAAGTTCTTCATCGTTTAACAGGCGAAACTTTATAATTAAATAAAATACTAAGCATAAATTATAAAATATTTATGCTTAGTATTCTTCATTTATATTGTATGTATTGAGTAGGTTTATGATTAAAATATATGTATAGGAGAATGTAACTAATGGTTGACATTACGTCAAATAAGTGGAAAGAAGAATGTGGCGTCTTTGGTGTATTTTCTCGTACTGAAGATGTTTCTATGTTAACATATCTTGGGTTGTATGCACTTCAACATCGTGGTCAAGAAAGTGCTGGTATAGCTGTTACTGATGGCGCTTGGATGGACGTTACTCGTGATATGGGGCTTGTAAATGAAGTATTTCGTCATCAATTACCTCATATGGAAAATCAATATATTGCTATTGGTCATGTACGTTATTCAACAACTGGTTCTAGCTTATTATCAAATACACAACCTTTAATTGCTAATTATTCCGGCGGAAAAATTAGTTTAGCCCATAATGGTAATTTAACAAATGCAGCTGAACTTCGTCGTTACTTAGAAGAACAAGGTACAATTTTTCAAACTTCTATAGATACAGAAGTAATCGTTAATCTTATCGCACGTTCTCGTAAATCAAGTATTGAGGAAAAAATCATTGAAAGTGTACAACAAGTAAAAGGTGCTTTTTGCTTGGCTATTATGACTGAAAATAAATTAATAGCTGTACGTGATCCACAAGGATTTAGACCTCTTTGCATCGGTAAAACAGAAGAAGGTTCTTGGATAATTTCTTCTGAATCTTGTGGTCTTGATGTTGTAGGTGCAGAATTTATTAGAGATGTTGAACCAGGCGAAATGGTTGTCATGGGTGATGATGGTTTAAAATCCTATAAATACACAACTCCACAGAAAAAAGCTGCATGTGTTTTCGAATATATATATTTTGCTCGTCCAGATAGTGTAATTGATGGACAAAGTGTTCATGCTGCTCGCTTTATGATGGGTCGCATGCTTGCTCGTGAAAGTAAATTCAAAGGTGATATTGTTATATCTGTACCAGACTCTGGTAATACAGCTGCTACAGGTTTTGCTTATGAATCAGGCATTCCATTTTGCGAAGGTTTAATCAAAAATCGTTATATTGGACGTACATTTATTCAACCAACACAGAAAAAACGTGATACAGCTGTTCGCTTGAAATTGAATGCAATATCTGAAGCTGTTCGTGGTAAATCTGTTATTATGGTAGATGATTCTATCGTTCGTGGTACTACTAGTGGTAAAATCGTAAAAATGCTTCGCAAAGCAGGTGCAAAAGAAGTTCATATGTGCATTAGTTCTCCACCAATTGGCTATCCTTGCTACTATGGTATTGATACTTCTGTACGTAAAGAATTAATCGCTGCAACTAAATCAGTTGAAGAAATTCGTCAATTTATAGGTGCAGATTCTTTACATTTCCTTTCTTTGGAAGGTCTTAAAGCTTCTATGACAACAGCTAATCCTGAAGATATGTGTTATGCTTGCTTTAACAATGCTTATCCAATTGAAATGTCAAAAGAAACAGTAACTGGTGCTGATAAATACGTATTTGAACAAAGAGCAAAATAATTTGCACTTTTTGGAGGTTAACATGACTGATAATAAACAGACAAATCTTACGTATCGTGATTCTGGTGTTGATATTGATGCTGGAAATTATTCTGTAAAACTTATAAAAGATAGCGTAAAAGCAACATATCGTCCAGAAGTTTTAGGTGATTTAGGCGGTTTTGGTGGTCTTTTTGCATTAAATAGTGGAAAATATAAAGAACCTGTATTGGTATCTGGTACTGATGGTGTTGGTACAAAATTACGTCTTGCATTTATGCTTGATAAACATGATACTATTGGTCAAGATGCTGTAGCTATGTGCGTAAATGATATCTTAGTGCAAGGTGCAGAACCACTTTATTTCTTAGATTATCTTGCTGTAGGAAAATTAGATCCAGAAAAAGTAGCTACTGTAGTAAAAGGTGTAGCTGGTGCTTGTAAAGAATCTGGCTGTGCTTTAATCGGTGGTGAAACTGCTGAAATGGCTGGTTTTTATGCTGATGGCGAATATGATATTGCTGGTTTTGCTGTTGGTGTAGTGGATAAAGCTAATATCATCACTGGTGAAAAAATAAAAGCTGGCGATGTTTTATTAGGTATTCCTTCTAGTGGTGTACATTCTAATGGTTATTCTTTAGTTCGTAAAATCTGCTTTGATGTAAAAGGTTTTACAGGTGAAGAAAAATTCCCAGAATTAAATGGTAAAACATTAGGCGAAGAACTTTTAACACCTACACGTCTTTATCCAGCTGTTTGCTTACCATTAATTGAAAAATATGATATTCATGGTATGGTACATGTAACTGGTGGCGGTTTCTATGAAAATATTTCCCGTATTTTACCAGAAGGTACTGGCGTTGAAGTAGATGCTAGCACATGGGAAATGCCAGCAATCTTCAAACTCTTACAAGCTTGGGGTAATGTAGATTGGCATGAAATGTACCGTGTATTCAATATGGGTATCGGTATGATTTTACTTGTATCTGAAGAAGAAGCAGCTAAAATTCAAGAAGACCTCAAAGCAAAAGGTGAAAAATCCTATATTATTGGTAAAGTTGTTGAAGGCAACCAAACTGTAGAAGTAAAAGGCGGAGTTTTCAATGAATAACCAAATAATTTTAGGTGTATTGGCTTCTGGTCGTGGTAGTGATTTACAATCTATCATTGATGCGATTGAAAATGGTCAGATTAAAACTAAAATAGGTGTTGTACTAACTGATAAACCAGAAGCAATGGCATTAGAACGCGCTAGAAAAGCAGGTATTCCTGCTGTTTGCGTTGATCGAAAAAAATGTTCTACAAAAGAAGAATTTGAACAAAAACTTGTAGAACAATTAAAAAAATACAATGTAGGTTTAGTTGTTTTAGCTGGATTTATGCGTATTTTAAGCCCTTATTTTGTCAATGAATTTAAAAATTGTATTTTAAATATACACCCATCATTATTACCTTCTTTTGGTGGAGCTCATGCTCATCGTGATGTTTTAGCATATGGCGTGAAAGTATCTGGTTGCACTGTGCATTTTGTAGATGAAGGTATGGACAGTGGCCCTATTATCATGCAAAAAGCAGTACCTGTTTTAGATGATGATACAGAAGAAACTTTATCTGCTAGAGTGCTTGAACAAGAACATATAATATATCCAAAAGTTATTGAATTGTATTTAGCAGGAAAAATACATGTCAATGGTCGTCATGTGACGATTGATGATTGATTTTATATAATCACATTAAGAGGAGGCTTTTATTATGCCTATTAAAAGAGCGTTATTAAGTGTTTCTGACAAAACTGGTATTGTAGAATTTGCACGTAAACTTCATGAAGCTGGTGTAGAAATCATTTCTACTGGTGGAACAATGAAAGCAATTGACGATGCTGGTATACCTGTTACTTATGTTAGTGATGTAACGAAATTCCCTGAAATTATGGATGGTCGTGTAAAAACTTTAAATCCATATATTCATGGTGGTATTTTAGCTGTTCGTGATAATCAAAGTCATGTAGCACAAATGCAAAAATTTAATATTCAACCTATTGATTTAGTTGTTGTAAATTTATATCCATTCCGTGAAACTATAGAAAAACCAAATGTAACTCTTGCTGAAGCAGTAGAAAATATCGATATCGGTGGTCCTGCAATGATTCGTGCTGCTGCAAAAAATTTCAAATTTGTTACAGTTGTAGTAAATCCTAAACATTATGATGAAGTTGCTGAAATGATAGCTAAAGATGGTTGCACTACAGGAAAATTCCGTATGCAATTAGCTCAAGAAGCTTTCTGTCATACATCTCATTATGATGATTGCATTCAAGAATATCTTACAGCTCAGTTAAGCAAATAATATATTTTAGCGCACTTATTGATATGCTAACAATTGGCACTATTTAAGTGCGTTTTCTTTTAATAAGGGGGTTATATTTTGGATATTTTAGTTATTGGTAGTGGTGGACGTGAACATACACTTACATGGAAATTAGCTCAAAGTAAACTTGTGGATAAAATTTATGCTGTGCCAGGAAATCCAGGCATGGAAAAAATAGCACAATGTATACCAGGTTCAGTAGAGGATAATGAATTTTTAGTAAAAGTAGCTCAAGAGAAAAAAGTCGATTTAGTGGTGGTAGGACCAGAAGTTCCATTGACAAATGGAATTGTTGATGATATGGCTAAAGTGGGAATTGCTTCTTTTGGACCACAAAAAGCTGCTGCTCAATTAGAAGGTTCTAAATCTTTTTCTAAAAATATTATGAAAAAATATGGTATTCCTACTGCAAAATATGAAGTTTTCACAGATGCAGTGGAAGCTAAAAATTATATAGAACAAGAAGGCGCACCAATAGTAATTAAAGCAGATGGGCTTGCTGCTGGTAAAGGTGTTATTGTTGCAGAAACAAAAGAACAAGCTTTAGAAGCAATTGATGAAATTATGTGCGATAAAACTTTTGGTAGTGCTGGTAATAGCGTAGTTATCGAAGAATTTATGGCTGGCGAGGAAGCTTCTGTATTGGCTTTCACTGATGGTGAAACTATTATCCCTATGATACCATCTCAAGATCATAAAAGAGCGTATGATGGCGATAAGGGGCCAAATACAGGTGGTATGGGAACATATGCACCAGCACCAGTTATTACAGAAGATTTAATGAAACAAGTACAAACAAAGATTTTAGAGCCAACTATAAAAGCTATGAAACAAGAAGGCTATGAGTATAAAGGTTGTTTGTATGCTGGTTTAATGATAACAGCAGAAGGACCAAAAGTTGTAGAATTTAATGCTCGTTTTGGTGACCCAGAAACACAAGTTGTATTGCCATTGTTAGAAAGTGATTTAGCTGAAATCATGTTAGCTTGTGCAAATGGTACACTTGCAAATTGTGATATAAAATGGAGCAAAAAAGCTGCTGTTTGTGTAGTTATGAGTGCCGGTGGATATCCTGCTAAATATGAAAAAGGCAATGAAATTCTAGGTTTAGATAAGGCAGAAAAAGAAAATGTTTTAGTTTTCCATGCTGGTACAGCTAAAAAAGATGGAAAAATTGTCACAAATGGTGGACGTGTATTAGGTGTAGTGGCTTTAGGTGATGATATAAAAACTGCTGTAGATAAAGTTTATACAGATATAAAACTTATTGATTTTAAAGATGTATATTATAGAAAAGATATCGCACATAGAGCTTTCAACCGTAAATAATTAAAATAGTATATATAAAAAAATAAAGGAATAATAGGTTGATATTATTCCTTTATTTTTAATTAATTATTGATTTATTTTTATTGAGATTAGATTATTTTTTTACTACTTATATGATTTTATTGATGAGAACATAGATACATTTGACAATGAATAGCATTACAAAAAAATAATTAAATAGTAAAATATCTGTAAAGCTATTAGTTTAATAATGATAACTTTAAATATTTTGTTAATTAGAAAAATAACATATAGTACTAATAAATAGCCAATTATTATCTATTGTATATTGTGTTCAATGCATTTGTACACTTATGATAAGTCTATATGTTAATATATAGGTGGTGGCAATGGTTATGAAGAAGACCGTTGGAGAAAAAATTAGATCTTTTCGTCAACAAAAAAAATTAACTCAAGAGCAATTAGCTTTAGGAGCTGAAATTAATCCAGTCTTCTTGGGTCATTTGGAACGTAATTTAAAGAGTCCAACAATTACAACATTAGAGAAAATAACAAGAGCTCTAGGGATTACTATGTCTGAATTGTTCTTAGATGTGCCTAACAATGATAGTGAAATCGAAGTTAGACAAGCAAGCATTCAGCATATTAACTATCTCTTAAAAGATTTGTCCAACGAAGAATTGGATAAAATCACAGGCATTTTAAAAGAAATAATTGACTGGAAAAAAATGTAATGACATTTTTAAGTACCTATAATTTTTATTATAGGTACTTTTTTATATTATGTAAAAAATAAATGTAAGAAATACATAAGTGGTTGAGGTTCAGTTATTATAATAGCATATTTTTTATAATTGCAATAGATATTTTTAAGGGTTAATTAAGTTTATTGAAGGTTTGCTATTTTAAAGGTATAATATAGATATGCTTTTAATTGTATATGTATGATTTTTAAAAATATCCCATTTCTTCTATCGGGATTATGAATTTTATATAAATTAATTAAGCAAAATCTGCAAATATAATATATTAATTTTATTTTGAATAAAGGAGATATTATTTTGAATTTACAAGAGAAAAATATTTATTGTGGTTTCAGATTGGATAAAATATCCCATATATCTGAAATTTCATCTAATGCATATGAATTTTATCATGAGAAAAGTGGCGCGAAATTATTATTTATAGAAAATAATGATGATAATAAAGTATTTTCTATAACTTTCCGCACTACTCCTACTGATGATACTGGTGTAGCTCATATTGTAGAACATTCCACACTTTGTGGTTCTCGTAAATTTCCTACTAAAGAACCATTTGTGGAATTAGTAAAAGGTTCTTTAAATACTTTTTTAAATGCAATGACATTTCCAGATAAAACTATGTATCCTATAGCTAGCAGAAATGAAAAGGATTTCCGCAATCTTATGGACGTTTATCTTGATGCAGTATTTTATCCAAATATGCGTACAACACCTGAAATCTTAATGCAAGAAGGTTGGCATTATGAAATTGATAATGTAGATGCTCCATTAGCTTATAGTGGTGTAGTTTATAATGAAATGAAAGGTGCATTATCATCTCCAGATGGATTATTGGAAAGAAAGATTTTAAATAATCTTTATCCTGATACAACATATCAATATGAATCTGGTGGAGACCCTGTAGCTATTCCGGATTTAACACAGGAAATGTTTATTGACTTCCATAGTCGATATTATCACCCTGCTAATAGTTATATCTATCTTTATGGGGATATGGATATGATGTCAACTTTATCTTTCTTAGATGAAGAATATCTTAGCAATTTTAATAAAATTGAAATCAACTCCCATATTGATGTACAAAAACCATTTACAGCTCGTAAATTGATTAAAGATATTTATCCTATAGCTCCAGGTGAAGCAAAAGAAAATAAAACATTTTTAAGCATGAATTATTCTATTGCAACTTCTTTAGAAAAAGAAAAAATGCTAGCATTTACTATATTGGAACATGCTTTATTAAAAAGTGAAGCTGCACCACTTCGCAATGCTTTAATTAAAGCTGGTCTTGGTAGTGATGTAATTTCTTCATTTGATAATGGTATTTTACAGCCAATGTTTAGCATTATCGTCAATGGTTCTGAGGCTAATAAAGTTGATGAATTTACAAAAGTTGTAACTGATACTTTAAATGATATTGTAAAAAATGGCATTGATGATGAATTGCTGCAAGCTTCTATTAATAGTATGGAATTTAAGCTTCGTGAGGCTGATTTTGGTCAATATCCAAAAGGATTGATTTATAATATTAATCTTATGAATAGCTGGTTATATGATGGCGATGCTACTATGTATCTCCATTATGAAGAAGCTTTGAAAACTGTAAAACAATGGGCAAAAGAAGGTAAGTTTGAAGCATTAATTCAAGAATATTTATTGGATAATACTCATAGTCATATTTTAATTTTAGAACCAGATGAAAATGTAATCACTAAACAAGAAAAAGATTTAGCTGATAAATTAGCACAGAAAAAAGCTTCTATGAGTAAAGAAGATATTGAAAAAATTATTGCGGATACTCAAAAATTAAAAGAGCGTCAACGTTCTGTGGATAAACCAGAGGATTTAGAAAAAATTCCATTATTGAAAATTGAAGATATCACTAAACAATGTGATAAATTAATTATTGCTGAAGATGAAATAGCAGATACAAAAGTTTTAAGATATGATATTGATACAAATGGAATTTGCTATTTAAGAATGTTATTTGATATAAGCAATATAGCTTATGAAGATATAAATTATCTATTCTTATTGGAAGAATTTATTGGTAGAACTGCTACAAAAAATTACACATATGAAGCATTGGCTAATGCTGTAAACTTGCATACTGGTGGAATGAGATTTGCTGTAGCTACGTATGATAAAGAGGGCGATGTTGACTCTTATATGCCAAAATTTGTATTTAAAGCTAAAGTTTTGGTAGATAAGATGCCAGAATTGATAAAATTACTACAAGAAATAATTTTCAATAGTTCCTTTACTTCTAAAGAACGTATTAAAGATTTGGCAATGCAATGTCGCAGTGATTTTGAAATGTCAATATTGCGTTCGGGTCATCAGTTAGTTCTTGATGAATTGATGGCATATTTTACACCAAAAGAATGCTATGATAATTTTGGTGACTTAAAATTCTATGCATTTATTAAGAATTTCTTAAATGATTTTGATAATGAATTTAATAAAATGCAAACAGCTTTTGCTAAAATTTTACCAATGATATTTAATAAGGCTAATTTATTGACAAGTATTACTGTATCTAAAAATGATTATGAAAAAGTAATATCTGCAATTAAGCCTTTATTAGAAATATTGCCAAATGAAACTTATCCAAAACAAGAAATACCATTTGCAGTAGAAAAGAAAAATGAAGGTTTTATTACATCTTCTCAGGTACAATATGTTGCCAAAGGTGCTAATTTCATACGCTTAGGATATAAATATACAGGAGCTATGAAGGTATTAGAAACTATTATGCGTTATGAATATTTGTGGACTAATATTCGTGTTCTTGGCGGAGCTTATGGTGCATTTGTAAAATTCCGTCGTGATGGCAATATGTATTTTGGTTCTTATCGTGATCCTAATTTAGTAGAAACTTTAAATGTATATGATAAAACAGCAGAGTTTTTACGTAATTTTAATGTTAGTGATAGAGAAATGACAAAATATATTATCGGCACAATTAGTAATATTGACATGCCACTTACTCCTGCATTAAAAGGTGAATTAGCTTCTTCTGCGTATATTGCTGAAATGACAGACGAAATGCGTCAGCAACAGCGTGATGAAATTTTAGCTACAACTCAAGAAGATATTAGAGCTTTAGCTGATTTAGTAGATGCTTGCATGAAGGAAAATGCTATCTGTGTTTTAGGTGGAAGCAACAAAGTAAACGAAGCTAAAGATGTATTTAAAACAGTAACTACTATTTTATAATTTAATAAAAAAAGAAGACTGTCATAGTATGATATGCACCCAAAATATTGGACATATTAATTAAGCTACTAATTGAGACTTAGTTCTGTATTCTACAGGACTAAGTCCTTTTAGTTTTATCTTTATCCGTTTTGTATTATAATATTTTATATAAGATTTTAACTCTTTTATAAAATCTTCAAC